>NZ_JBHSFT010000021.1:0-520 GCF_042654105.1 Oceanobacillus aidingensis
TCAGAGAAGAAGAAAGTCATTTCGTTGCGGAGTTATTCACGAAACCGCGCATGCAGAAATGTCCGTTTTGTGGAGAAAGAACCAAACGGATTCATGGTTACCGTTGGCAAAGCATTCAAGGGCCTGCTTTTACGACAAAAGAAGTTCATATTTCATTACGGAAAAGGCGTTACATTTGTGTGTCCTGTCATCGCACCTTTTATGAACGGCTTCAGATGATACACCGTTATCAACGGTGTATGGCAAGTGTTCAGACCACAGCGATGAAGCATGCAGCGGTGAGTTCCTTTCGTACGGCAGCACTGGTAACTGGTGTAACAGTGAATCGTGTTTTACGGTGGTTTGATCGGAAGGAGCTAACCTCCAGTAAAGTGTTACCTCGAGTCATTGCGATTGATGAATTTAAAGGCGATGCGGATGGAGAGAGGTTTCAATTGAATGTGGTCGATGTGGAGAATAGAAGAATCATCGATATCTTACCTGATCGAAAAGTAGAAACGATTGAGAAGTATCTAAAGTC
>NZ_JBHSFT010000022.1:0-636 GCF_042654105.1 Oceanobacillus aidingensis
CATTCCTCCACCTCTTTATTTATAAGCTTGCTTCAGCACAAGCTTGACCTCTTGTTGCCATAGAATTTTCTTTCTCATTCGTTCAAAATTTTTAATTCCATAAGATAATCGTTTCAATACTTTAATCGTATTATTGACTCCTTCTATGTAGCCATTATTATAAGGATACATAAAAGAATGCAGAATTTCCTGGTGCCATCTTTTAAATGTACGTGCGACACGATGAAATCCTTCTAATGTGGATGCCTCTAACTTTTCCAGACATACTTCTAAACCGGCAGTTACATTGTATGCATCACTTTCTTTAAACCACGTATCTAACGCTTGTTTTAAATCATAGGCTTCTTTTAAACGGGCATCTATTTCTACTAATTGCTGTACTTTTTTCTTCTGATCATCCGAACAGGCTGCCCATGATTTCCAAAGAAGTTTCTTGGAGCGTTTCATTCGAAGCCGATCTTTTTTAGGAAGCTCCTTTTGAACTTCACGGCGCACCTCATCCAAAGCCCAATAGACCTGACGCATGAAGTGGAAACGGTCAGCGATAATCAGGGGATTGCCCAATGCTTTTCGAATGGCTTGTTTAAACGCTTGAGATAAATCCATCACAACCATTTCTACTTTACCTGTATCACA
>NZ_JBHSFT010000023.1:0-911 GCF_042654105.1 Oceanobacillus aidingensis
CGTTCCATCGCCAGATGGAACGGAGGCAAAAAAATACACTCCTTTTCCTCTCTCTGATAACCTTGAGTTGTCGAGACAAAAGGAATGGGAGAGGAAAAGAGTGCAACATCATTTTATCACAGAGTTATTAGGAATTAAAGATACACATGTAGATGTGTGGGATATCAGAGAAGAAGAAAGTTATTTGATTGCGGAATTATTCACGAAACAGCGTATGCAGAAATGTCCTTGTTGCGGGAAAAGAACGAAACGGATACACAGTTACCGCTGGCAAAGCATCCAAGGACCAGTGTTAACGACAAAAGAAGTTCATATATCTCTGCGAAAGAGACGTTATATTTGTATGTCGTGTCACCACACATTTTATGAGCGTCTCCAAATGATCCATCGGTATCAACGGTGTACGGCGAGTGTGCAAACGGCAGCGATGATGCATGCCGCTGTAAGTTCCTTTCGTACAGCGGCGCTGGTAACGGGAGTAACAGTGAATCGTGTGTTACGGTGGTTTGATCAGAAGGAACTGCCCACCAGCAAAGTGTTACCGCGAGTCATTGCGATCGATGAGTTTAAAGGCGACGCAGATGGAGAGAGGTTTCAATTGAATGTGGTCGATGTGGAGAACCGAAGAATTATCGATATCTTGCCAGATCGAAAAGTGGAGACCATTGAAGCGTACTTAAATTCCTGCGATACAGGTAAAGTGGAAATGGTAGTAATGGATTTATCTCAAGCGTTTAAACAAGCGATTCGAAAAGCGCTGGGAAACCCATTGATTATCGCTGACCGTTTTCACTTTATGCGTCAGGCCTACTGGGCTTTGGATGAGGTCCGCCGTGAAGTTCAAAAGCAATTGCCCAAGAAAGATCGAATTCGAATGAAACGCTCCAAAAAACTTCTGTGGAAATCATGGA
>NZ_JBHSFT010000025.1:0-1304 GCF_042654105.1 Oceanobacillus aidingensis
TAAAGTGGACCCCATTGTCAAGACACCAATTTTATAAAAATTAGGTGGGTCCATTATTTTATCCTTATCCCATCTTACTGACCAGGCTCTGGCTCAGGAAAGATAATCGCTCAAGATGGGATAATGGCTATCTAATGAAAATAAATTGAAGCTGGTGTCTGATAATCCAACGATTGGTGTGGACGTTCATGATTATAAAAATTCATGTAATTGTTGATATTGCTTCTTGCTTGTCTTGGAATATCATAGTCTTTTAAGTAGACTTCCTCATACTTCAAGCTTCTCCAAAAGCGTTCAATCATGATATTGTCCAACGCCCGTCCTTTTGCGTCCATACTGATTTGTATGGATGGATGTTCCTTTAAAAGATGAATATATTTCGGACTTGTAAAGTGGCTGCCTTGATCACTATTAAATATCTCAGGCGTGTTCACCTTGAATGCCTGTTGGACAGTTTGTAGGACAAAGTCCATTTCCAGCGTCTGATCCAATTCCCAACTAATAATATAACGGGAATACCAATCTATAATGGCTGTTAAATACATCCAGCTATGATGCAGACGAATATACGTAATATCAATACTCCAAACTTGGTTGGGGCGGCTGATATTCACTCCTTTCAACAGATAAGGATAAATACGATGCTGCAGATTGCGTTTACTCAAATTTGGACCAGGATAGATGGCTTGAATGCCCATCTCACGCATATGACGCTGTACTCTTTTACGATTAATTTTCACTCCTTCCTGGTTTAATAATTGGGTAATCCTGCGTGAACCGAAGAACGGAAATTGGGTGTAAATCTCATCAATACGATGCTTCACGGCCACTTCTTCGGCTGATGGCAGCACTGGCTTGTAGTAAAGACTGGAACGATTGATTCCAAGCAATTTAGCCTGTTCTGAGATAGATAGTTCTGCATCGTTCCAGTCCACCAATTCCATGCGTTCTTTCTTAGTCATGGTGGATGCCAGATTTTTTTTTGAGCCACGACAATTGCGTGGTTAGTTTCCCGACTTCGGCATACAAGTTTTCCACCTGTGCTTCATGTTCGGCCTTCATTTTTTCCAAGTCTTTGTTTTGTTTCTCAAAGATTTGAGGCATATCTTGCAGGAACTGTGTCTTCCATTTATGAATCTGGTTCACATGGATCCCGTGTTCCGATGCAATTTGGCTCATAGATTTTTCTTCCTTCAAGACTTCTAACACGATTTGTGATTTAAATTCGGCTGTATATCTTTTTCGTTTCATATACCTACCTTAACATCTCCTTTTTTCGTGTCTAGATTCTTGGGTCCATTATA
>NZ_JBHSFT010000026.1:0-1531 GCF_042654105.1 Oceanobacillus aidingensis
ACTCAACTTTCGCACCTAGAAAAACTTAATAAAATCAATAAGCTCAAGTACTTGTAGCTACTGTAGTAGGTTGCTTGACACAGATTTTAAACATGAAAAAACACCTTTCCGTTTGGTATAGTTGATTTGTCTAGAATCACTACCAAAACAGAAGAGGTGTCTCCTACCATGATAGCGAATAATGCCCCGAATAAGCAACTGCCAACTGAAATAAAATCTGTATTTAAAGAATTAGGTGTTCTAAAACATTTGCGTAACGCTGGAATTACCAAGTCTTTTGGCATTTCTAGTGCTATTATTTTTCAATTAATCTTTCGTCTCATCTTTGAACATAAAAATTGGTTTCGTATGCTGGATAGTAAGAAGTCCGCAGATCTTCCGGCGAAAGATACGGTTTATCGCTTTTTAAACAAGTCTACTTTTAATTGGCGGCGTTTTCTGCTTGTCTTGGCTTCTTCTGTCATTTCAAAAGTATCTGCCTTTACGAGTCATCGTCGTCCTAAAGTATTTATCATCGATGATTCCTCTTATGACCGGAATAGAAGCAAAAAAGTAGAGTTATTAGCCCGGTGTTTTGATCATGCTTCTCAAAAGATGAGGTTTTATAAAGGGTTCCGCATGTTAACTTTGGGATGGTCCGATGGCGCAACTTTTATGCCTGTAGACTTCTCTTTATTAAGTTCGAAAAAGCATCAGATCAATGGTATTTCTAAAGACATCGATAAGCGCAGTTCTGGATATAAACGTCGCCAGGAAGCCTTACAAACCGCACCGGAACAAATTCCGGGTATGCTTCAGCGTGCCATGAATGCCGGGATAGATGCTTCTTATGTGTTAATGGATTCCTGGTTTACCCAACCGCCTCTGATCAAAGACATCAAAGAACAAGGACTTGATGTGGTTGGCATGGTTAAAAATTTAAAACAACGTTATCTGGTAGATGGCAAACATGTCAGTTTAAAAGAACTTTATCGTCTGGCAAAACCGGCATTCGGCAAGAAAAACATTCTTCGTTCCATTCACACCACACAAGCCAACGGTGTGCCGGTCAAAGTCGTATTTGTGCGTAATCGTAATAAAAAGAGCGACTGGCTCGCTATTTTGAGTACAGATTGTACCCTTAGCGATCAAGAAATTATTCGTATCTATGGGATGCGCTGGGATATTGAAGTCTTTTTCAAGACAACCAAATCGCTTTTGAATCTACAAAAAGAGTTCCAAAGCCGGTCTTATGATGCCCTTATCAGCCATACCACGATTGTATTTACAAGGTATATCGTGCTTTCTTGGCAAAACCGTTGTAACTCGGATGATCGAACACTAGGCGGCTTATTTTATGAATTATGTGATGAAATTGATGAACTGGATTGGGCTGTTGCTTTACAGCAATTAATCGAGATTCTTGATGATGTCATCCAGCATACCAATAAAGCAATACAAAAATTAATCAAAAATCAAGTACAGCAATGGGTGGCAGGTTTACCTAACTATATCAAGGGTTACATGTCTATTTCAGTGTGCGAAAGTTGAG
>NZ_JBHSFT010000027.1:0-1617 GCF_042654105.1 Oceanobacillus aidingensis
TAGAAAGACTAACTATATAAAGTCAAGTGAGAAATAAAAGAGATGGTTTTAGAGTTGAATAATGATTTTACAGAAATGAAAGCACACGAAATAAACCTGAGAAAAGTTCTTTTTTCGCAAGGTTATTGTCTAATTTCATAGGGTTCATTCTTCTTGAGTATCGCATGAATGATATAGCACAGTTTTCTAGCGACAGCTCCAACAGCCGTGAGGTGATGCTTTCCTTCTGAACGCTTTTTTTGATAGAAGTCTTTAAGAACAGGATCGTGATGTGATGCCACCAAAGCAGCTGAAAATAAAGACTTTCGCAAATAAGGTGACCCTCGCTTGCTCATGACGTTATGTGTAGCTTCATATTCACCAGATTGTGTGACAGAAGCATCTAAACCAGCATAAGCTACTAACTTTGCAGGATTGGAAAACTTATGAATATCGCCAATTTCTCCAAGAATAGAGGCACCGTTAATGGGGCCGATTCCTGGAACGGTTTCAATGACGGAATGTAGCGTATGCATAATTTTCTTGATTTCCATTTCTGTTTCCTTAATTTGTGTTTCGAGAAACTTCAGCTGTTCAATCATAGAGCGAAGTTGGAACGTAAAGGCATCTTGGGCAAATTTGATTCCAAAAGAGTGTGACGCTGCCTGTTTTAATGATTCTGCTTTTTCCATACCTAATCGACTTCGACTGGCTTCACTAAGTAATTCAGCTAATGTATCCGCCGGGACTTTATGAAGTTTTTCAGGGGAGCTATATTCAAGTAAAATTTCTTTGGACGCTTTTCCAAAGATACCTATTTTGCTAAATACAGAATCGTATTCAGGAAATACTTGATCCAATACGGCAATAATTTTTCGTTTAAAGTCACTGGATGTGCCAACCAAATAAGTACGATAACGAGACAATTGTTTGAGAGAGAATATGTTCTCATCGGAAAGGGATGTTTCTATGAAAGCTCCATAGCGAATTAAGTCTGCGATTAATACAGAATCGATAATATCATTCTTTCGTTTTCGAATTTCTGTTCCTTTCCGCCAACCATCTGTTTGAATGGGATTCAGGACATGGATTAAAAGATGACGGTCATGTAAAAATGAGTAGATGGCTAACCAATAGTGCCCAGTAGCTTCCATACCTACAGTAAAGTCGTCTATGGAAGGGGAAAAGGATTGGAGTTTTGTAAGTAATTTTTCTCCACCTTCTGTTGTGTTAGGAAAAGAGAATCCTTTAAGTACAACCTTGCCTTCTTCATTCATAACAGAAGCTACATGAGTACGTTTCCCAATATCGATACCAAGGTAGAACATGAAATCACCCTTAAAAAATATTTTGGATTGAATGCCACTCATCTGAAAAGCGTTACTACCTTGTCCTAGATACGGAGTAAGGCGAAAGCCTTCAACATCTAACTCATTCGTAAACTGCTTATCAGAGAGAGGCGCCAGTCTTTCGATAACGAGTTCATAGACCCAAGGAGAAAACGGCTTAACCTCTCAATCCAATAAATATATTATCTCAGAAAAACTGAGTTAATATCTAACTAAATTACTTTGGTTCATAGAGTTTCCTATTAAAAATCGGAAGATAAAAACTCTAAATATAATATACAAGGAGAAA
>NZ_JBHSFT010000028.1:0-1681 GCF_042654105.1 Oceanobacillus aidingensis
CTGATATGCTCCCTTTATAGTAGACAGAGAAATAATAAAAATTCTCTCCTACTAGGAAGGGAGTATTTTTAATGTCTAAAAGAATAACCAAACATACGCTAGAAGAACGTATGGAGATTGTACAAAAGGTGACGGAAGAAAAGAAACCGATTAGTGCTATCGCAAGAAAATATGAAATGTATGAAAATACGGTGAAAGAATGGGTTCGCAAATATAAAAGTAATGGGATAGATGGATTGAAGGAGGCAAGGAATTGGAAACAGTACCCAGAGGAATTAAAAAGACAGGCTGTAGCGTTCTATCTTGAACAAGAAAATAGCCTCAAGGTAACATGTGAACAATTTAATATTTCGTCCACTTCCGTTTTACGTCGTTGGATAAAGCTTTATACTAGTGGTAAAGCAATAAAATCCACTAGTAAAGGAAGCGTTAAAATGAGCGAAGGACGTAAAACCACATTCAAAGAACGGATAGAGATTGTCCAATATGCGATTGCCAATGATTCCAATTATCATCAAGCAGCGGAGAAGTATAAAGTTTCCTATCAACAGGTTTATAGCTGGGTTCGTAAATATGAGAAAGACGGAGAGCAGGCTCTTCAGGACCGCCGCGGGAAGACATTAGAAACTAAGCCAAATCTAACGGAAGAAGAAAAATTAAAGCTTCGGATTAAGGAATTAGAACACCGTAATCAATATTTGGAGGCAGAAGCTGGTCTCTTAAAAAAGTTAGAGGAAATCGAAAGGAGAGGATCGAACGATTAAGGAAACAAGTCCCGGCATTTGAAGCCATTCATGCCTATCATGAAGAAACAGGCACGCCGATTCAATTACTATGCGATATTTTAAAGGTGTCCCGCTCTGGATATTATAAGTGGCTGCATCACATACCAGGCGAACAAGAAGACGAAAATGCATGGCTAATCAAGAAAATCCAAATGATTTTTAAACAGTACGGAGGAATCTATGGCTATCGGCGAATCAGAATGGTGATTGATCGCAAATACGGAAAACGATATAATCTGAAGCGCATTCGTCGTTTGATGATTTTATTAGGCTTAAAATCATTTATCCGTCGTTCGAATGGATATTCTACCAAAACAAGCTACGTCAACATTGAGGAGAATATTTTGAACCGGGAATTTACGGCAGACAAGCCAAATCAGAAATGGGTAACGGATATCACACATTTAAAATACAGCTTGAGTCATAAAGCTTATTTAAGCGTCATTAAAGACCTTTATGATGGTTCGATTGTTGCCTATAAGGTTGGTTATTATAACAATAATGAGCTGGTTATGGAAACCATTAAAGCAGCACTGGAAGCAAATCCAGGTGCCACGCCTTTACTGCATAGTGATCGGGGTTCGCAATATACATCGAGGGAATATCGTTTGGTGACAACAAAAGCCGAGATTACACGCAGCATGTCCCGTGTTGGGAAATGTATTGATAATGCGCCTGTAGAAAGCTTTTTTGGCCATTTTAAAAGTGAATCTTATGATTTAAAACGATATAAGAGCTTTGAAGAATTAGTAGAGGATATTGATCGATATATCCAATTTTATAATAAAGAACGTTACCAGGAGAAATTAAACAGCCTGACACCGTTGGAATATCGGGACCAGGCTGTTGCATAGAGTTTTTGTTTTTTTACTGTCTACTTGACGGGGCACAGTTCA
>NZ_JBHSFT010000029.1:0-1683 GCF_042654105.1 Oceanobacillus aidingensis
GTATGTGTAAAATAATACTCGAAAGTGATAAAAAATCCCCTAGCCAAAAAAGAGAAGGTACTCTATCATAAAATGTATGCTTTGCAGGGCATAATACATTTACGAAAGAGGCCTTCTCATGGAACTAATTATATCAAAACTATATGAATTAATAAAGGATACAACGAATGTCATTGAAATGGAGGAAGAAGCCCATCGCCTGATGTATGGTTGCTTCACAAGTTTAGTAGGGCAAGTCTTCCAAGAACTGGATCGTGTACTGGTATCTCAACGATTGGCAGAAGGATGGAAGCGAGAACGTACCGATAGCCGAAGTATCCAGTTTATGTTTGGAATGGTAACATTCGATCGTACCTTGATGAAAAAACCCAATGGTCAAGCGATCTATCCCTTCGATGAATGGATCGGTTTGCGGAAGAGGCAGCGCTACAGCCCCTTGGTGGAGGTCAAAGTAGCGGAGATGGCCAGTGAAAGCACGTATAGAGAAGTAGCCCATACATTAGAAGCATGGACGCCTGTCCAGCTGAGTCATCAAACGGTGGGACAGATGGTGAAAGTGGTAGGGAAAGCCCAAGCTCAAGCTGATCAAGACCGAGTGACAGAGATGGAAGAAGCTACTTCTTTACCAGAAGGGAAAAAAGTGGACTATTTTTATGCAGAGGCAGACGGGGTCTTTATTCGTGGATGTCAAAAGAAACAGCATATGGAAGTGCGACACGCTATCTTGTATGAAGGATGGGAGAAACGAGGAAACCGTGTCTCTCTGAAGGAACCAACCGTTATTCTGACCACCCAGCCAACAGATGTTTTTTGGGAGGGGGTTCAGACGATGGCAGCCAGTCGTTACAGCCTAGAACAGACCCAAGTAGTGACAAATAGTGATGGTGGCAACGGTTATACGGCAGAACGATTTCAAACGGCTTTTTCCCAATCCCAGCATCAGGTGCTCAACCAGTTGGATGCCTATCATGTAGCTCAGAGCGTGAACCGCACCTTTCCTTCCGAAGAAAAGGGAAATAAAAAGGCGGTCCGCAAGGCGATAAAGACCCGTGATTTAGAGGCATTTAAACTACAAGTAGATACGTATGAAAGTACGTTAGAAGACGACAAACAGATCGAGAAAGTGCAACGCTTTCGCCAGTATATTCTTCATAACTGGCAGCGTATTTATGATTGGCGGGAGGTTATCTCCGACTGCCCAGCAGATGCCAGGAAACTAGGAGCGATGGAATCCCATCAACGACAGGTGTCCTTCCGCATGAAAAAACGCGGGATGCATTGGAGTCAGGCAGGTGGAGAAGCGATGGTCAAGATTAAGCAAGGCATACGAAATCAAACCTTACGACAAGCTTATTTGGCGAACCAGCAACGAAGCACAAGAAAACAAAGAGACGTGAAAAAGGGAATCCGAGTGGCTGCCCTACTGCGTCAGCCGACCAAAGCTTCCATAGGTGCTAAACAAGGCAGAATACCTCTGTATGGGGCGCATTCATCCGCTATGGGTCAGCTAGTTAAAAGTTTTTAAATCATAGCCTTGGTGGTGCGTGATGGTTCTGGAACGGTAGAACCGTCACGCACCACCAAGGGGAACAAGCGATAGCGCGTTAGTCTAGGCAAGTGTACATTTTGATAAGACCTGAAATATTGGTGGGAAAACTATGTCGAGAAAAACTTGACACATAC
>NZ_JBHSFT010000030.1:0-1841 GCF_042654105.1 Oceanobacillus aidingensis
AGAAAGCATTCCTGTAATGAAGAAATATGAGGGGAAATGAGCGTAGAATCAATTTTACAGAAAAGAATCCCCCTTGGTAGTATAGAGAGTGTCATCGCGGTGACCTCGAATTGAATACCAAAGGAGGATTCCTACTATGGATTTTACACAAAATGAACGATTAGCGCAAATAACAGAAGAAACAATCATCATCGGTATAGATATCGCAAAGCACAAGCATGTTGCTCGTGCCATTGACGACCGAGGTCGTGATTTATCGAAACGATTAGTGTTTACGAATAATTTGGCAGGATTTAAGCAATTGCTTGACTGGGCCAATGATCTTTTAGAAAAGACAGATCGGCACAGCCTTATTCTAGGAATGGAGCCAACAGGTCATTATTGGCTGAATTTGGCTTACCATTTAAAAGCGCAAGGGCTACGTGCTGTTGTCGTTAATCCGATGAAAGTGAAACGCACCAAGGAATTGGATGATGATTCCCCAACCAAAAATGACACAAAGGATGCCAAAGTGATTGCACAGGTCGTTCGTGCTGGCAGGTATAATGAACCGTTATTATTAGAAGGTATCTACGCTGAATTGCGTGAAGGAATAAAACTACACGACATGATGCAGGAAGATTTGTCGTCTATAAAAGCACAAGTACACAATGTATTGGATCGCTATTTCCCAGAGTTTCTAACCGTTTTTAAAGATTGGACCGGGAAAGCAGCCCTTCACTTTTTAAAAAAGGGCTATCTGCCAAAGGATATTCAATCAAGCTCTGAGGAAGAATTAATGGCAGAGGTCAAACGGGCTGCTAAACGTGGTGTTGGAATCAAACGCATCCAGGAGCTTAAACGTGTAGCTGAGACAAGTGTCGGTTTAACAGTTGGTTTAACGATGGCACGTCAGGAAATGGCCTATTTAATCGATCAATATCAGACTATACAGGAACGCATCGAAGCCCATGAGGCACTGCTTGAAGATCTTGTTCTTCACGTTCCTGGAGCCAGTCAAATGATGGAAATAAAAGGGGTTAGTTCTATGACGGTTGCCGGCTTTTACGCCGAGGTTGGAGACTTATCCAATTATCGAGATCCACGTCAAATTATTAAATTAGCGGGAATCAATCTCAAGATGAACCAATCTGGAATATTTAAAGGTCAAACAACCATCACCAAACGTGGCCGCCGTCGATTAAGATCTCTGTTATATCAAGTTGCACGCCCTTTATCGATTCATAATGAAGGCTTTAAACAACTGCACAATTATTATAAAAACCGACCAGATAATCCACTCACAGGAAAGCAATCCTTTGTGGCACTTAGTCGGAAATTGATTAAGGTATTTTTTGTCATAGGTACGCGCCATTGTTCTTTTGACGAATCACGTATGATGAAAGACATTCCATCATTGAATAAGTTACAGGAAACAGCTTAAGGAATACATGAAAACCAAAATATACGTTATTTATTATTCATATTGATATTTATTACATTCGAAGCACGGATTAGCCGGTCGATATTCACTCCGTTAGGGCATAGACCCACTTAGAAAGCATTTCCGGCATCCACACATGGTAAGGTCGAACGAAGGAATGTACGCGCATTGACGCCGTGAGAAATGGGAGGGTCCACCACCATGTTTGATGTGGAGCTCCAAGGTGCGATTATAGGAGAATATGTACCCAGTTTTTGGAAAATTAATCACTAGGTTTATTAAAGCGCATTAAATTATACCAAAATAATCCTATAATGGAGGTATATTCCTTGACTTACCTAATGTTTTTAATATTAATCAATGAAAATTAGAGAAAAACAGCGATATTTTAAGAAAATGAAAGTATATTGAGGGAGGA
>NZ_JBHSFT010000031.1:0-1879 GCF_042654105.1 Oceanobacillus aidingensis
AAAATCGAGTAGAGGGAAAAGCTAAATAACTTTTCGCCCCTCTCACACCACCAGTACATACGGTTCCGTATACGGCGGTTCAATTTATATTTCAGTGTGTACTTTTAGATAACGGTCTAAGGCAAAGGGGATACCTCTTTGCTTTAGTCTTTTATTAGACAATGCTCTCTGAACAACTTTCGACAACCCAGTAAATCGGAAACCTTTCCTACAATAGGTTAGCCCCTTGGCTTCTTCCTTTGGTATACCAAGTTGTATGAGAGATTTAATTCTCTTTTTGTTGTTCTTCCATTGTTTCCAGATAATTACTCTTATTCTGGAGCGCAACTTCGCATCTATAGACTCTAAAACGCTCTTCATATTAGCTACCCTAAAATAGTTGACCCAACCATACATGACCTGTTTTAACTTGATGATTCTGTCGTTTAAGGAAATACTCCAATTTCGCTTTGTTAATCGGCGCAGTTTCCTTTGGAATTTTTGAACCGACGTTTTACTGGGTCTCGGTTGAAATTTCCTCTTATTTGAGTCATAGTAAAAACCAAAGCCTAGAAATGTTGTTTTCGTAGGGCGTGAGATTTTACTTTTCTCCATATTTACCTTTAGCCCCAGTTTCTCTTCGATAAATGTTGTAATGGAAGTAAGAACTCTATTTGCCGCCTTTTCACTTTTGACAAAGATAAGGCTATCGTCTGCGTATCTTACGAAACGCAGACCTCTTGCCTCCAGTTCCTTATCTAACTCATTCAACATAATGTTACTTAGAAGTGGACTAAGGTTGCCTCCCTGTGGGGTTCCTATAGTTGTATCTTCATATTTCCCATCGACCATCACACCACTTACGAGGTATTTTCGGATCAGAGAAATGACATCACCATCTTTGATTGTGTGCGAGATTATTCGCATTAACTTATCATGATGGACAGTATCGAAAAATCGTTCCAGGTCAATATCCACTAACCACTGGTATCCGTCATTGATATATTCCAATACTTGCGTGATTGCCATTTCGCAACTTCTTCTTGGTCTGAAACCATAACTGTAGTCACTGAATTGTTTTTCAAATATCGGGCTGAGCACTTGACTAATTGCCTGTTGGACAACTCTGTCAACCACTGTTGGAATACCCAATTTGCGCATCTTTCCATTTTCTTTCGGAATTTCTACGCGCAGTGCTGGCCTTGGTTTGTATTTTCTTTTCTGGATTTGCGTTCGCAATTCCTCTTTGTGTTTCCTTAGGTATGCTTTCAGTTCATTTACTGTTACGCCGTCTACCCCACCTGCACCTTTGTTTCGGTACACTCGAAGATAGGCTTCGTTCATATTTTGATCGCTTAAAATCTTTTCTAAAATTTCCACACTCGTTTCTTCCTTTCCTTTCATGTGACGGAGAACACTTCTATTTTGACTATCCTCTGAGATACGCTCATACTTTCATCATTAACACATTCAGAAGTTTATTCTTCGTGCATTCATGGCGTAGAAACACTATAAATTGTTCAGCCCTTCATGATTTTCATCACTACTACGGCATCGGCTGACTTCTCACGATAAGCCTTTTTCGACCAGCTTTCTTTTTAGGGGACTCCTCAGCTGTCCGTGAGACCTCCCAGGGTAAGACAACTATCTTTCCTCTTTTACTCGCCTAATTTACTCTGCAGGGTTACGCACATCTTTTGGATTTTGACTTGTTATGGAGCCTTATCCGCCTACAGAGCCTTCGTATCAGATTTCTGTTCGTCGAGCCAAGATTTTGATACACGCTTCCTTCAGCCTTTACCTCACGATAAATGCTTTGCGCTTCTCTAGTGGTTGGTCGATGTGTACCTCCACAGTGGATTTCCACCACCTAGATAGTCGCCATGCCTGGCGCACATAA
>NZ_JBHSFT010000032.1:0-1968 GCF_042654105.1 Oceanobacillus aidingensis
AGACTCCTGGAGCGACCGAGCATAGGTCGTGATATATAGCGGGTGGGATTCCCGCCGAGAAAGAACTAGCCATTCACTCGTAGCGAGTCTTGGAGGGTTTGTGGTAACACAGGCTTTTAAGCGTAGACAGTGAGGTAATGGGCGGAAAGCCAAGAGCGGTTGAAGGGATAGAGCTCCGAAATTTCGTGAATAAACAGGAAGGTCGATAAGCTCAGGAGCTTAGAAGACAACACTGGGGTTTTCAATAAACGGCAAGAAAATCTCAGCTTCCTCGGAGTCAATGACCTTGGCACGTTACACATGGATATATTACGGCAACTCGGGAGAACCTTTATGGTCTTTCCTGTACAAACAGGAAGGTAATGGTGAACAAGCGATAATAAAGTGAGGTAGCCAGATGCCTAAAGGTAGTCGGATGGTGACATAGTACCAATGAAGTCGGGTAACGCTGATGGAGGAAAGGTCACCACCTGTCAATGCCCTTCAAAGGGACACATGGACCACACACGGAGGTGGAGAATCAATGGAAACTGAACTGCGAAGGATAGCAGAATTAGCAAAAGAAAATAAGGATATGGTTTTCACATCCTTAGCTCATCTACTAAATGAAGAAAATCTGAAACAATGCCACAAGGAACTTCCGAATAAGAAAGCAACAGGTATTAATGAGGTAACCAAAGGAGAATATGAAGCCAATCTGGACGATAATATCAAGGATTTAGTGATGCGCATGAAAAGGAAAAAGTATCGACCTGTGCCAGTAAGAAGAACGTATATTAACAAAACGGGCACAAAGAAGAAAAGACCCTTAGGCATACCAGAACATGAAGACAAAATTGTTCAAAGAGGCATAGCCAAAATATTAAATGCCATCTACGAGAATGATTTTCTGGATAGTTCATTTGGGTTTCGTCCGAAAAGAAACTGTCACGACGCACTAAAGATATTAAATCTGTATATAGAAAAACGACATACAAATTATATCGTAGATGTGGATATTAGAGGATTTTTTGACAATGTAGACCACAAATGGATGATGACATTTCTGGCGCATCGCATTAATGACCCAAGCTTACTTCGAATTATCGGCCGTTTTCTAAAAGGCGGTTACATGGAGGAAGGGAAATATTATCGGACAGAAGGCGGTACTCCTCAAGGTGGCATCATATCGCCAATTATTGGGAATATATACCTGCATTATGTACTTGACCTGTGGTTTGAGAAGAAAATTCGCAAAGAAAGTAGAGGGCAAGCTTACATGGTTCGATATGCGGACGATTTTGTGTGCTGTTTTCAATACAAGAGCGATGCACAAACCTTTTATCGTAGGCTTAAGGAGCGACTAAACAAGTTTCACTTGGAAATGGCAGAAGAGAAAACAAATATCCTTCCATTTGGTAGCTACGCCTGGAAAGACAACGAGTGTAAAAAGAAAGGGAAGCCACCTACTTTTGACTTTTTAGGATTTACACACTACTGCAGCAGAAGTCGAAACGGAAGGTTTCGAGTCAAGCGCAAAAGCAGCAGCAAGAAAGTCAAAGAAAAGTTAAAAAGTCAGAAGAAATGGCTTCAAATGCATCGGACGACGGATATTCGTTTAATCATGGAGCGCCTCAATCTAGCGCTTCAAGGCTATTACAATTACTATTGTATCACGGACAATGCATATGAAGTGAAGAACTTTTGGGATAAAGTGAAACAACTTTTATTCAAGTGGATGAATCGAAGAAGTCAAAAGAAATCATTCAGCTGGGAGAAGTTTCAACGGTTCTTACAAAAGTATCCACTCATTAGTCCAAGAATCAAAGTAAATATATATAGTCTTCGAAAGCATCTTAGCTATATTCTGTAAATATTGATAGGAGGAGCCGTGTGCGGTAATACCGCTCGCACGGTTCTGGGAGGAGTAGAGGAATTCAGCAAGCAATTATCGAACTGAATTCCCGCTTACTCGACTGGGAAAGCGCG
>NZ_JBHSFT010000033.1:0-2579 GCF_042654105.1 Oceanobacillus aidingensis
CTGTGAGCGTCAAGTAGAAATGAACACTTTTTGCTAATTAAATTTGGACACTTTATTCCATAAAAATGGAAGAACGGTGTTTCATTCGGTAACTATCATCATCATGAAAATGTATGACTTCAGCTCGATGTAAAATTCTATCTAGAATGGCAGTTGTAATCCCTGGATCACCTAGTAATTCTCCCCATTCATTTGGGCCTTTATTAGAAGTTAATATAATAGAAGCCTTATCATAAAGGTCGTTAATAAGATGAAAAAATAAATTCGCTTCACGTGTATCCATTGCCATAAACATTAAATCATCAATAATCACTAAATGAGAGGAACGAATTCGTTTCATTCTAGTTTGTGATTTTCTGGTAACTTCTTCTGTTTTTAATGTTTGAATCAGTTGCCCCATGGAAACAAAAGAGACTTTATATCCTTTTTGTATAGCTTCTATTCCGAGCCCTGTGGCTAAATGCGTTTTCCCCACGCCTGGCGGCCCTAAAACGATTAAATTATAAAGTTGATCCAGCCAAGTAAACTCCTTTAACTGATTTACCTGTCTTTTGCTGAGCGATTGTTGCTCATCTAAATGAAACTCATCTAATGTCTTATAAGAAGGGAATGCAGCCCATTTTAATCGTTTTTCGATTAACTTTTCATCTCTCCGTTTTAATTCATATCCGCATAATCGTTTCAAAAGTACTTGATACGTCCAATCTTCTGACTCTGCTTGTTGAATCAGAGAGGGCAAATAATTTGCCGTCTCTGTGAGTCTCAACGATCGAAATTGCTGTTGTATTTCTTCTATCGAATGACTCATACCGTTGCTCCTTTCAATAACTCTATATAAGTATCCAATTCTCTTGTTTTTGGCTTGATTTGAAGTAGCGTATCGTCCATACCATGCAATGTTTGGATACCTTCTACTTGCTGTGGTCTTTGATTAGAAACAGCTTGTCTTTGGATAAACTCTACGACATCTCTAAACTCTGTTGCACTATATATTTTGCGTGCTACACACTCTTCTAAAGCTTGATTCCTTATTTCTCTTGCTAATGTTTGGGACACCTTTAAAATAAGAGATAATTGATCCCGTATGTATCGAGGATATCTAAGATGAATTTCCTGAAGGAAATCAGAAGCCATTTCCTTATCATCAAAGTAAGTCGATACCGTTTCTATATAGGCGGTTATTCCTTTAGAACGATCCCTGGTATGCTGGGAATCTTGAATAAGTTTTCCTTTTTCTATGCTTAACGTGTGTTTGGCAATCATCGCCCCATCCGATTTTTCCCGTATGATTAATTCGTTCTGTTCATTTATTTCAATAAAAACTGTTTTATCTTTCTTGTATGTACCAAGCGGTACGGAATAACGATTTGATTGGTAGATAATAGTATTGTCCTTACGAACATTTCTTGTTATACTATTATCGATATTTGAAATTGAAATTTTTTTGTTGACTGGTCTTAAGTGTTGTTTTTCTAGGGCAAACACTTCGACTGGTCTTTTTTTTGTTGTATTATGCACTTTTCCGTTTCCGGTTCGAATCAGCCATGCTAAACAGGATTCATTCCATTTATCTATATGGTGAAATACGCGGTTCTTCGCAAAATTCTTCTTCACAAATCCTACGACATTTTCAATCTTCCCTTTACTTTCTGGATCAGCTTTTCTACATACAAAGAGCTTTAATTTTCTCTCTTCCCTGTATGCTTG
This sequence comes from Oceanobacillus aidingensis, assembly GCF_042654105.1. NCBI lineage: Bacteria > Bacillati > Bacillota > Bacilli > Caryophanales > Bacillaceae > Oceanobacillus > Oceanobacillus aidingensis. Next base: position 1,708 of record NZ_JBHSFT010000033.1, read on the forward strand.
AAACTCACTGGTAAGAATGAGATCTCCTTCATTTTCACTTACTACGATAAGGGAATCCTGATCATAAGCTAACTCATGTGGAATTCCTCCAAAATACTGAAAAGCATCTTCGTGAGCTTGAATCATATCCTTTGTTGTAAAAGGACGGGGGAGCCACACAACATATTTGTAACGTGAGTGCGAAAGCACGAAACTAATAAAATATAATTTCTTCTCCTTTCCCTGGGATGTTTTCTGTATCGTCTGGCCAAAATCTACCTGGGCTTGCTGCCCCATTGGTGGGTCTGGAATAGCTTGATAGACACGCTTCATTTCTGTCTTTGGAATATGATATTTTTCCCGGAGGGCTTTGACATAACTCCGAACGGTACTTTCTCCAACACGTAGAGTTGGAAACCTTTCTTTTAACCAATCATGAACTTGAGCACTAGAAAGGTCCGGATGTTCCGTTAGCCAAGTATGAATAAGTAATTCATAGGCATCTAATTTCTTCTTTCTTGTCTGTGTGGAAGCTACCCACTCCGCCATTTCCTGAGGAGACTTTTCAAGGTATTTATATACCGTTGTCCTTGATATACCTAGTTTTCTAGCTATTCTTCGTATTTTAAATCCTTCTTGTTTTAGTTGATAGATTTCCATATACACTTTCCATGTTTCCACCTTTCTTACTCCTCCCATTTCTGTATCGTACAAACATGTATTATACAGTAAATGAAAGATTGCAATAGTTGTTAGTTGGTACCCAGCGGAACGGCGAGCATGTAACAGGCTGCCGCCCCTACGGGGCAACAGCCTGTTACATGCCTATCCCCCAAGAAAAGTGTTCATTCTTATCAAGCAATAATGGTCTACTTTAGTTTAGCAGTTACAGC
>NZ_JBHSFT010000034.1:0-3524 GCF_042654105.1 Oceanobacillus aidingensis
ATCTCAGAAAAACTGAGTTAATATCTAACTAAATTACTTTGGTTCATAGAGTTTCCTATTAAAAATCGGAAGATAAAAACTCTAAATATAATATACAAGGAGAAATAATATGAATAAACGTGCAGGTGCAGGTTTCTATATATTCCTAGTCATATTTGTATTTTTAGTGATGTTTCCGTTTATTTGGGTGTTCTTAACGTCGATAAAACCTGTAGGAGAAATATTTACATCATTTAAATGGTTTACATCAAACCCTACGACCGAATCCTATGAAGCTGCGGTAACGAATCGCCCGCTTATGCGATATATGTTAAATAGTTTTGTTGTTTCAACGGTAACAACAGTTTTGGCGGTAGGTTGCGCGGCCTTTGCGGCTTATGCTGTAACTAGATTGCCGATTAAAGGAAAAGGTTTATTCCTGGGAGTGGTATTAGCTGCTTCGATGTTCCCGCAAGTAGCAGTTATTTCGCCAATCTTCAATATCGTAACAGAGTTAGGCTTACGTAATAGCTATACGGGATTAGTCATTCCTTACATGACAATCAGTTTACCATTATCAATCTGGATTCTATCTACCTTTTTTCAAAAGATTCCATTCGAATTGGAGGAATCCGCAAAACTCGATGGAGCCAGTCCATTTCAAACATTCCGTAAAATTATTTTACCGCTTGCGACACCAGGTATTTTTACGACTGCTATTCTGGTATTCATTGCGGCGTGGAATGAATATTTATTTGCTTTAACCATTAATAGTGATGATGTATGGAGAACGGTACCAGTTGGGATTTCCATGTACCAAAGTGAATATTCAGTTCCTTGGGGAGATATCAGTGCAGCAACGGTTATTGTGACCATTCCCATTGTCATCTTAGTGTTGATTTTCCAAAGACGAATTGTTTCAGGCTTAACATCAGGGTCTGTGAAAGAATAGAAATAAACATAGTTAGAGCGGATAACTTGAGGGTTATCCGCTCTAACTATGTGATAGAAATTCATCTCAGTAATTGTGGTTATGAGTCATGAAGGATTTATCCAGCATCCTTCTTTGTTTGATTTCATTGCTATTTCGTTAACTAAGGTTAGATTAATAACATCAGACTTATTTATTGACGGGGCAGTTCCATTTATAATTGCGGATGCCCATTGTTCCATAGGCATAGGCAATGCTTCTGGCGGGTTATCCGGTGTGGACCACTCCCCATTTCCAAATGTCTGGCGGATTTTGTTGTCTTCGATTAGTATCGTGCCTTCTGTTCCGTAGAGCTCTAATTGAAACGGACTGCCTTTGGATAGGAAACCAGTCTCGAGAATCCCCATCGCACCAGATTCATATTCTACTAAGACGACAGCGTTGTCATCTGCTCCAAGGTTGTTTGTATGATTCATATGGGAAACCAGTTTTTTTACATTACCAGCCAGCCGGTTAGTCAAATAGATGGGGTGGGCACCTAAATCAATTAATGCGCCGCCTCCAGATTGCTCTTTTTCAAAAAAACGCTTCGGTAACCAGCCCTCGCTTTCTCCCGGCCCTACAACTGCGCCATCATGAGCAGTACGGCATCGAATAGTAGTAAGTCTTCCAATCCAGTTATTATCTATTACCTTTTGCGCATATAAATAATAATCTTCTGTTAATCTTGGAAGTGAAACCATTAATTTAACGCCATATTGGTCTATCGTATTATAAATTTCCTCACAATCTTTCACTGTAAAAGCTAAAATTTTTTCAGTGAAAATATGTTTTTTATTTTTTGCAGCTGAGATAATTACTTCTTTATGCAAATTTGTTGGGGTAGTGACAACTACTCCTTCAATTGATGGATTTGTTAAAACCTTTTGAAGATCCGATTCAAAAGGGACTCCTAATTCCTCTGCCCACTTTTCTCCTCTGTCCGCATTTTCATCCCACACGAGTTTAATAGATAAATTATCATTAGCTTGAATTTCTCGGGCGTAGTCATCCGCATGTACATGCCACCTGCTTAACAATGCAATATTAACCAATTCAATTTCCCTCCCTAAATATATATTCTACAAAACTCATTTTTTTAACTTTACTATTGATTAAAATAAACGGCTTTCCCCGTTCGTGCCGATTCGTATATTGCTTCCAATATTTGCGTGACAACAAGTGCTTCACTTGGCTTCACGACTGGTTCGGTATCATTGATAATACTTTCAATCCAATTTCTTGCTTCTAAATCAGGATCACTTTCAGAGTTACCGTCGTAAAATGCCACTCCTCCTGATTCCAATTCAATTTCCTGAATATATAATTTACCAAAGTCTTCACCATTAATTCGTAATCCATTTTTCATATCTGCACCACTTTTCGTGCCGCTGAGAGAGCATTTTGCTTCATCCACGTCTAAGGAATTCAATGCCCAGCTAGATTCCAGAACAATTGTTGCGCCATTTTCCATCGTTATAAAACCAAATGCAGAATCTTCTACTGTAAAGGCCTCTGGATCCCAAGGTCCCCAGGCATTTGCTGCATTTTCATTTTTCCCTAATTTATGATAGACCGTTCCCATAACCGATTTGGGTTTATAGTTATTCATCATCCATAATGTTAAGTCAAGCGCATGTGTACCAATATCAATTAATGGTCCGCCTCCTTGCTTTTCTTCGTCGAGAAACACTCCCCATGTAGGTACTGCCCTTCTTCTTATAGCGTGTGCTTTTGCATAATATATTTCTCCCAAATCTCCTCGCTCACAAAGCTTATGCAGATGCTGGCTGTCGGGTCTAAATCGGTTATTGTACCCAATCGTCAATTTTTTGCCTGTGCGCTCAGCTGCTTCTACCATCTTTTTAGCTTCTTCTGTTGTCTTAGCCATTGGTTTCTCACACATGACATGTTTTCCAGATTCCAACGCAGCCACTGTGATTTCCATATGCGCATTGTTTGGGGTACAGACATGAACAACATCAATCGATGTGTCTTGTAATAATTCTTTAAAGTCCACATATGTCTTCGCATCTTTCGTTCCATATTCCTTTGCAGCTTTTTCTGCCCTTTCAAGTACAATATCGCAAAACGCTGTCATTTCTACTTGCTCCAATTTGCTAAGGCTTGGCAAATGTTTTCCATTTGCAATTCCCCCGCAGCCAATAATTGCTATTTTAAGCTTTTCCCCCATAGTATCTCCTCCTTTGAAAACGATTACATTTATATAAGTTTAAATTTAATTTAAAGGATTGTCAATCTTGAATCATTTATCAAATCATGTCTCATTCCAAATTTTAAAGAAATCAGGCAGAATGGCATCAAGTCATTGTTTTTAACAAAATAAAGATTTCAAAAAGCGAATGCTTTTTACTTATTTCCTTATACTTTATGCTAAAATAGAATAATAGAAAACGTTTTCAAAATTAAGTGAAGTTATAAAAATTCAAGTCACTTATAAGCTGTATTTTAGAAAGACTAACTATATAAAGTCAAGTGAGAAATAAAAGAGATGGTTTTAGAGTTGAATAATGATTTTACAGAAATGAAAGCACACGAAATAAACCTGAGAAAA
>NZ_JBHSFT010000035.1:0-6689 GCF_042654105.1 Oceanobacillus aidingensis
ATGATGATGATAGTTACCGAATGAAACACCGTTCTTCCATTTTTATGGAATAAAGTGTCCAAATTTAATTAGCAAAAAGTGTTCATTTCTACTTGACGCTCACAGAAGCTTCGAGAAGATATTTCGAAACTCTTACAACAAACAAAAAACACTAGAAAGCTCGCGGAAAATATTAATAAAAAATTAAAAACATCAGTTACCTTTGAATTATTTCGTAAAGAAGAAAATGAACAAGAATTTTATGAAGTAAAAGGAACTAACGGAGAAATTCGTACTATAAAAGAATTATCAACGGGGGAGAAAAATATTATTGCATTCCTATATTTTATTGAAAAATTAAATGAAATAGATGAATCCTCTGAAAAAGAAAATCGAATAATTGTCTTTGATGATCCTATGAATTCAAATGACGATACTATGCAATATCTCATTGTTGACGAGTTGCATCTTCTCATGAAAAACTGCCAAAAGAGGAATAGTGCAGACAAATTCATATTATTAACTCATAATGTATTCTTTTATCTAAACTGTTCTCTTGAAGCCAAAAATGGAAGGAATGGAAAAAATCCTTTTGAAGAAAATAATTTTTACAGACTTTTATCTGATAATAAACAATCACAGATTATTAAAATAATGAATAATAACCAAGATTTTAAAACAAACTATGAAGCAATGTGGCATGAACTTGTTTTTTTATTTAATGAAGATAAAACTGAGATGATGCTTAATCCGATTAGAAGAATTATTGAAACTTATACTATTTTTAATGGAATAGAAGGTTTTTATAAAGATAATAAGGATGCTAAAAATTTATTTAACACAAACTCACATTACTTCCCAGACTTAGAAGCTGATTTGAATGGAAAGACTAGAGAAGAAATTAGAAATATAATGAAACAATGTTTTAAATCAAATAATGCTGAAAACCACTTTAATAAACATTGGAAAAATGCTAAAAACTCAATAAAGTAAAATATAAACAAGCTTCATTTTAAATTAGAGTCATAATATAAAAATAATTAAAGTTGCAAATTTAATACAATGAATGTGGGTCACAGTTAGTTTTACTACTGTACGTATATCTTTACAAAAGAAGTTTTAATCGAAGCGTGTCTTTTGTAGTGAAAAATTCAAATCTTAAATAGTGATTTGAAAATGAATTTTCCTTTTTGCACTTTTTTAATTCAATAAGCATAATTAACGTCATTTGGATGGTGTTCTCCTACAGATGGCGTTTTTTTGTTATTAAATTGGAGGTAAAATATTGAAAGACGCCATGATTAAAAAGGATTATAATACAAATTTAACAATTGGAAGTCTCTTTAGATGGTATAGGGGTCTCCCTCTCGCAGCTTCCAGTTATGGAATCACACCAACATGGGCAAGTGAAGTTGAAACAGCACCTATCTCCATTACCAAACGGCATTTCCCTAATATGTTTCATCTCAGTGACATTACAAAATAAATGGTGGGAAAATTCCTTCTGTCCATGTTATTACGTTCGGTTCCCCTTGTCAGAGCTTATCCAATATCGGAAAACGTGAAGGTCTCGCAGGAAAACAATCCAGTTTATTTTACCATGCCCTACGAATTATTGAAGAAATGAGGTGCGCAACCAATGGATTATATCCAGTTATCGCTGTTTTGGAAAACGTCATGGGAGCTTTTTCATCAAATAACCGGATGGATTTTAAAGCCGTGCTGGAATCTTTCACAAATACCGAAATTCCAATGCCTGCTTCTGGAACATGGTCAAACGCCGGAATGGTGCGAGGGAATGACATTGATGTGTGCTGGCGATTGTTGGACGCCCAATATTTGGGAAAGACCACTCTCACTCAAAGAAGAAGACGTATCTTCCTCGTGGCAGATTTTAGAGGAACACGTGCCAAAGAAATACTATTTAAAGCCCGCAATTTGCAATCGGTTTTTACGTCTTGCGGAAAGAGCGGGTTGGCCTCCCCCATTACCAGTAGAACACTTACTCGAAAAGCAAGGAGGAAAATACCTATCGTCCGACCCTTTCAAGAAAGAAGAATGCGAAGTACTGCCAAAGAAAAAAATGAAAAAGGATTCCAAGGAAGCTTTGGAAAAGCCAACGATCCCTTCCCCACTTTGTTAGCGGGATCAGTCAATAACTTTTCTTTCTGGTACGAAGGGAAAGAAAAAGAAGGCTATATCCGACAACTCACTCCACTAGAATGCGAACGTTTAATGGGTTTACCAGAGGGTTAGACAGCTGTAGGGTATAAATAAAGATGAAACGATTAGTGATTATACTAGATATAAAGCAATTGGAAATGCGATTGCCCTACCGTGTGTTGAATATATTATGGCTCGTATTGCAGAAGTTTTATAGATAAACAAGCTAATGTGTGACAATGATGTCAGTTTTTTTATATTTGGAGACAAATCAAGTTGTCTAAAATACCAACAGATTATCGCAGCATCAGTTACAGATGGTTTAAGTGGAAAGATTAACATAAAAATTTCTGATGAAAATGCAGCTAGATGGAAGGGTAATTAACATATAAAACGAAAGACATAATAAACAATGATACAATGTATTGAAGAATGGGGGTTACTATGATGAACCTATTAGATATTTCTAGAAGACAACTTTTATATGAATTATATGAATCTAAGAAAATGATATATAGAATTCTCAATTTACCAGCGGAAGCGCAAAGTTTAGTTTCAATGTCTATCTCCCCTTTTCTATCGCTATTGTGTGATGGAATTGATAATTTGTTTAGTGAAGAGAATTCCAAGCTTTCAGAAAGCTTAGGGCTAATTGATGAAGTAAGTTTTACTAAATTGATGTCTCGGAATAGAGCAAGCATTAAACTGTTAACAGATAAAAAAATTTCAAATGCTATTAAGATAATTGATAAACAACTCTTAAGTTTTAATAATGCGCTAACGAAGGACTATAATATATTACAAAAATGCTATGTATCAATATTCGGTCAACCAGGTTTGGGTGTTTATTTTTATAAGGGTGCTGCTTTTGCAAATACAAGTCAATTATCAATTTATCAAGATATGTTTAGAAAAATGACTAATAATGATATTACTGATAGTAGATTAGGTCCGATTATTAGGAATTTTAGTGAAATTCAATCTTCTTACATTAACTCTTTTGCTTCTCAAATAGAGGGAAACTTAATGCCAAAAATTGAGTCTAAAAAATGTAAGGTGAATATTATTGATAGTAATTTTTTAGAAAAAGATTTTATTTTTTCAAATGAAGCAAAAAGAAATGTTTTTATGAGTTCTGACGATAAGAATTCTACATTATATCTTTTTAATTTAAAGTGCCAACTATCTTTTTCGTTAAATATAATACCTCTAATTATTGAGAAGAATCACGCTTTAAGATTTAGAATAGAAATGATTGTATATTATCAATCTGTAAAAACAATAGAATTTCTTATCAAAAATAATAAGTTTCCGTTGAATAATACAAATAAAGAAATCATAGACAATGTGCTTATAGATTTCAATAGTATTTTTCTGAATAATAATTTAAGAAGCAATATATATCACTATAGGTTTTCCGAAGATAATGCTCAGATGGAAATGACAAATGATTTTTTTATTAGTATGGTAGAATTTCAAACTCAGCAAAATTTTAACGATATATTCAATATTATAGAAAATGATATGGAGAAATTGATTGAAGTATTAGATGAAATAACCAGCTTAATTTAGCCGTTCAGTATCAAAAATGGGCTAAGGTAAAAAGGTTGACGAATAGAAACTGTAGTTAAGTTAAAAATGTCGATTAATAAGATATCAAACGCTTTTAGAAAAAGCCGATGATTAAGTTTCAAGTAACGCTAAATCTAATTGACTGCAAAAAAAATAGACTGAGAGAAGGGGATTATGCTGGACGATAAGAAAGAGGGTGCATTTGAATTAATTAGAGATAACAGGGAACTTGATTTAGATAGTGAAATTTTTAGTTCTCTTTTTGAAAGGCCATTGTCTAATCCTTTATCAGAAATTAGAGAACTAGATAATATTAAAATTCAGGAAATAGTAAAAAAGCTAGATAAGTATGATAAAAGAGAATTGTTACAAAGACTTTCCGCACTAAGGCTTCCATTTGAAAATAGAGATAAAGCCGTACTAATAGATGCAATAACCACTGCTACTCTGAACTGGTTGTCAAAAAATGCCTGGAATTTTGAAGGCATCTCAATGAGTTATGGTAAGTTTAAAAAGGTAATTCAATCGGTCAATCAGTTAAAATCTAAAATGGCTATTGATCCACTGGATAATCCCTATATAGATGATATTCAATTTTATGGGAATCATAAAGTAATGCCTGGGATAAATTTGACAAGCTCATATAATTTGAAAATGGTAATTCAGTCTATATTTCTTTCAAGTCAGGTAGAAATATCTGAAGAAGAAAATAAATATATTTCTGTTTTATTGAATGATAACCTTATTGTTTCTACTAATGTTTGTGAAAAATGTCAAACTCCAAAAAAGTTGTTATCCATTAACAGAGAAATATTTATTCCTGATAAAGCCAAGCTCGATAGCTATATAGGATTTGTCAATTTAGATAAAACTTTGAATGGGGTAAGTGAAATATCGATAAAGAAAGAGGACATTGATTTAGATAAGCAAAAACCATTTTCTCAGGATCAACATCTTTTTTTAACACATCCATATTTGGATACGGGGAAAGGTATACTCATATTAGACGTAACATCTATTGCAAACGCATTATACAATAAAGTTGTGTCTTTAATGCCAGAAGAATATGTTTTTGAAGAGATTTGGAATGATGTCAGAAAGTCCTTCAAAGGTCTGAATCATGAAAAAATTGCTGATGGTAGTTTTGATATAGAGTTATTGAATGAGAGAAGCTATAAAGAGACAATTTTCAATGTTACCAATGATAAATTACTCATAGCTTTTGGCATTTTTAGCGGTGTAAACGAAAATATGAATCATTCAGAAAGAATAGCAAGTAGATTAGAATTAATAGTAAAAAAATTAAACAATCGTGATGTGAGAAATGATCAATTATTTATAGTTATAGTGGCTCATACTATAGGGGGAAGTGTATCTGCTTCAATAAAACGAAATAGTCTATATGAAAACATTCCAACTGCTCGATTTACAGCAATGGAGCTTAGAGCAATCTCACAAGTAGAAACCGATGATATATTTTTACCTAGATTTATGAGAGCTAAGATGCAACTACTCGAACCAAAATTGATAGGGACATTTGGTGACGGGGATTTTATACCTGCCATTATATTTTCTGAGAATGATTTATCATTTTATGTAGATGATAATATAGATTACAGAGAAATGAACCTTCACATGGGGATAGAAGAAACCGCAGATTACTATTTAAAAGCTCAGCAAAAATCTAGTGAACGATTGTTTTATTCTATGTTTGATGGAAATTGGCATACTTCTAGAAAAGAAGAGTTTAGTAACAGATATTTAACTAATCATTCATCCGGTCAAAGGTTTAGATGTTTTATTAAAACAAAAAATGAAAAAGTTATAGAAATCATTACTGAAACATTTGATATTCGTGAAGAAATTGACATATTATTTAACAGTTTTGATTTGGTTTCATACTGGTTGGAACAATACTATTCAATAAATGAACTTACTAGTAATTATGTGATTTATTTGCGCATAGAGGAAGATTTGGAAAAATATTATCTAACGAACGAAGTTAATAATGAAGCACCTGTAATAAGTGTAAGCAAAACAGAAAATCTTATTATATGGGAAATCACTTCACAAGTTTATCAAAAAATGGGATTGGCAAAAACAAATAGTTATGAACGAAAGCTCATTAGTAAACTTGTTGGCACTTTGGAAACTGTCAACTTAGAAGTTTTCGATCAAATATTTTATCCAGATTACAAGAAAAAAATGATGGGGTTACTTCTTGATGATAATGGAAAACTTAAAGTTCCTACTCAAGGATTTCAACTTTTAAAAATTAGTGAATATGAGACTAATCAATTGTTGGATGAGTTAGGAGAATACTTAAAAAAACAAGGATATATATATGGTGCCATTTCCAAGAAAGACAATCCTCAATTTTGTAATAAAATAGTTGGTTTTTTATATTCTATCTTAGAAAAAGAAGCAAGTGTATTCAATAAAAAGCAATTGTTGAAATTTTTGATAGCTCAAATTGAAACACTCCTTCCCGAACAATTAGGAAGAGAATCATCCTACAATAATAATATAGCTCTTTCCGCTCAAGAAAAAGATCTATTTTTCAAGCAATTAAATGATGATAATAGAAATTCAATAGCAACAAAATTTTTGTTAGAATACGTGATTGCGTCACCAATTAATGGAGAGCAAAATATAGGCATGTGGGAAATTGAGCGACTTTTAGCAATATGTTCATTAATAATTGAATGGGCACATCGAAGTGACTATATTAAATATAATTTTGTAGATACTACAATAGATTTTTTAAAGTCAAATAGGATTGGGCTTAAAGAGAAGGACTTTAGAAGTGTAAATTCGGCAATGTTAGCTTCTAGAAATCTTCAGTTGGCGAACTCTAATCTACCTATTTCTAAAGTGGACCCCATTGTCAAGACACCAATTTTATAAAAATTAGGTGGGTCCATTATTTTATCCTTATCCCATCTTACTGACCAGGCTCTGGCTCAGGAAAGATA
>NZ_JBHSFT010000036.1:0-12568 GCF_042654105.1 Oceanobacillus aidingensis
ATGATGATGATAGTTACCGAATGAAACACCGTTCTTCCATTTTTATGGAATAAAGTGTCCAAATTTAATTAGCAAAAAGTGTTCATTTCTACTTGACGCTCACAGGGGCATCTTGGGTTAGGTCTTTATATAACAGATACGCTGATTCAAGCAATGGATGGGGGGATAACGGCAGCGTTAAAAGGAGATCAAATCCATTTTGACATAGCATTTCCGATTGGAAGGGTTTAATTTGATTAATAATTATTCCTTTTGTGATATAGAGAAAAGCATTCAAAAGATTTTCTTCTGAATGCTTTCCCTTCTTTATTCCTTTTTATTTAATTCAAGAATAATTTATAACTATAAAACATGGATAACACCTGCTCGCCTGTTAAACAATCTAAATTTGTTATTTGAGCATGCTTCAAGGCCTTGTTAAACTGATTTTTTGTAAATAGCTTTTGATATTCTTTATTTACCCATTTATATACAAAATGTTGATACAAATCTTTGTCCCTGGATTGAATTTCAGATGCTTTTCTTGTAAGTTGAATAAAAACAGAATCAACTTTGGGTTTGGGATGAAAATAATCTCTAGGAATTCTTCTTAAAACCTTTATATCAACCTCAGGAAATATGAATAATCCTAAAGCCCTTCGATAATCTGTCAGCCGCTTCGCAAACCCTTCTTCCACAATCAGAAAGCAGAACTCGGCAGCACTTTCAAATACAATCTTTTTTATTATTTTTGTACTTATATTGTAAGGAATATTTCCGTAAATTTTATACGGCTGATTTCCTTTTGGAAACCTATAATTTAATATATTTGCATGGACAACCTGGACATTTTCAGAACGATTGATAGACTTTTGCGTCATAGATACAAATTTAGGATCTATTTCAACAGCAGTAATAAAATCACATATCTTCACAAGCTCTCTTGTGAAATGACCTCTCCCTGAACCAATTTCAATAACGGTATCCTGTTTATTAATATTTGTTCGAGATAATATCTCATGAATATGCTTTTTCGACGTAATAAAATTTTGACTGTCTTTTGGATTTATTCTGTTCATTATAACCCTCTATCCCATTGGTTATAACAAACTTTATTTACTGTTCATTATAACCATTTTGTATTTTTCTTGGTTTATAATGAACGTTTTTAACAACAGCAATGCTGCAAATCCCCATGCCTGCCCTCCTCTATCAATTTTTTAGAAGAACAGACGCTTATCTACAACTGCAATAGATGTAATTCCCATGGCAATTACCTCCAAATATAATTTTACAGATTGATTATAACAAAAGCTGGCAACGAAAAATAGTCTATCTCTAACATTCAGCTGTCGGCAATATTATCCGTACCTCCAAACCGCCATACCTGCTCTGTTTAATCACTGTCTCTCCCCCATGGGAAGAAATAATCTGTTTCACAATCAAGAGCCCTAACCCATGCCTAAGCTCACCAGAACGATTGCTCTCAAGCATATAGTGCGGTGTATTGTTTAAATGTTGAATTTGTTCCTCTGTTGTACCCTTACCATTATCCTCAACCGAAATAATACATTTACTTTCTCTTATAGCAATAGACAGATAAATGGTACAGCCATCCTCATTATGGTTCATACTGTTTTGAATCAGATTGCTTATCGCTCATTTACATCCTCATCCAAATGAAGCATTCCTTCCTCTGCCAGTTTTACAGCAAGGAATCCTGTTAAGAACTTGCTGATAGAACAAGCATTAAATACCGAATCATCATTCACTTTTCTGTTTCCTCCACCTTCCAGCTGGCCTTTATTTTCCGTTCTGTTGATTTGACCGTTTTCAAGCACTGTTATATTCAAGCTAGGAACATGATAAAATTTCATCCGTTCTTCCAGGTCCATGTTTTTCAGCTCCAAATTATCTCCTCCTAACCTAGTAATTTTAATACCTTTATACTAGAGTTTACATTACATGAGTTGTATTTCGCTTTTATTTCATCATTTTAAGGATACTTTTGGAATGTTTTATCATGCCTAGTAATCCAATCCCTTTTTTTGCGTCTTTCGTTAATTTCGCCCCAGCTATGTTTTTAATCTTTTCTTCCGCATTAGAATAATTACCAGCATTAAATATCGGTTGCGGATCATATTCAATTGCTAATTGAATCGCTTTGGTTTCCTCTTCTCCAGCTATTTTCTCCGATAAATACAAAGCCATATCTATCCCTGCCGACACACCCGCAGCAGTAATATATTTTTCTTGCTCCACGATTCGTTCTCTAACAGGAACAGCTCCATACTTACTTAGTAGATTGATTGGCTTCCAACGAGAGGTTGCTTTTAACCCAGCGAGCAACCCAGCTGCAGCCAACAGCATGGATCCTGTACAAACAGACGTCGTCCAGCTTGTGGTTTTGTCTACTTCCTTTATCTATTTCAACACTCGATTATTTTTCATCTCTTTCATAAATCCAATTGTTGAACCTGGTATTACTAAAATATCCGCACTTTTCATTTCGCCGATACTATATTTCACATTAATATCAACAAAACCTGAATCTGCTTTTATTTCTCCCCTTTTTTCCGCAACAAAATATACTTCTGTATCGTCCATATTCCTTAAAACCTCATAAGGACCTATGGCATCAAGCATGGTTATGCCATCTTACACGTAAATGATTACTTTCATATTTCCCTCCATTTTTATTAAGACTCTATTCTGAAACATAATTCTTTAGGTTTCTGATTAATACATCAGCTATACATCTAATTTTCAGACAGCAAATCTATATCGCAGCTAAAAAAGGATATACTTTTATAAAAAGCATATATCCTTTCATTTATGGTTAAATAACTATTAAAAAAGCAGATCTAATTGCAAATAATAAGATTGGAAACAACTATTTTTGACCATGACTCCAGCGTATCGAAATGTTGTTTCAGTTCGGTTTTTGTCATCCATAGCCCTGTAAGCTCCTCTTCCTCTGACTGAATATCTTTATGATTTAACACGATTTCATAAACAATCCCCAGATGGTCACTATCCACACCATCATTCGATTTGATAATACCTTTCATTTCCAGCTTTTTAACCATTTCTGCTTTTATTCCCGCTTCTTCTTCCAATTCGCGCCAAAGCCCATTCTCAATAGAAAGCTGAATATTTCCAGGCACTGCATCTTTTTCTCCAACGTGCCCTCCTAATAGCCCTTTTCTTCCAGCTAATCTGCTTTCTCCGACATTTGCTCCCCGCAAAATAAAGAAATATTCCCCGTTATACCGGACAATAACATAGGGAATTGGATGGCGTTGACTTGGATGGTACTCTAGTAAACTGCGTTCTGCAATTCTATAATCCATGAGAGGCAAATGCTTTGCTTTGCTGAATCCTAATGGAATTCTTTCTAAATCCGTTTCTTTGAAATATAAAATTTTTTCTTTTGTACTCGGTTTATTCTTTTGTAAAACGTCTGATTTTATCTTATTTAAACGTTCCCATTCCTTCGATTCAACAGGATATTGCGATCGTGCAATTAATATTTCTTCCATACTTTTTTCTCTTAGAGAACTTTCATCACTATCTTGAAATAAAGCATCCTCATTCTCTTTTATAAAAGCGTCCGTTGTTTCTTGTTTTATCATAATATCCCCTTTACCTTCATTACGCCCTACTCTCAGTACGCAAATTATTCCACCAGCTTATTCTGAAATGCATAAATCACAGCCTGAGTCCGATCTTGCACCTCTAACTTTCCTAAGATATTGCTGACATGAACCTTTACCGTTTTTAAAGCAATAAATAATTCATCGGCAATTTCCTGGTTTGCTTTTCCTTTTGTCATTAGCAATAGAATTTCCTTTTCCCGCTCTGTTAATTGCTCATGTAAAACTGTCTCCTGCTTTGTGCGCATACGGTTCATAATTTTCCCGGTGACTTCCGGCTCCAGAATAGACTGCCCTTCGTAGGTGGCACGAATCGCTTTGGCAATTTCACTGGCTTTCGATGTTTTCAACATATAGCTTGTAGCTCCCGCTTCCAATGCAGGATACACTTTCTCGTCATCTAAAAAGCTGGTAACGATTATAATCTTCGCCTCAGGCCAGGATTCAATTATTTTCTTCGTTGCTTCGATTCCGTCCATTTCCTTCATCACAAGGTCCATTAAGATAATATCCGGGCGGAGCTCTAATGCCAGTTCAATTGCGCGGGAGCCGTCATCTGCTTCTGCAACTACCTCAATATCCGGCTGTGAAGAAAGATATGCAGATACGCCGATTCGTACCATTTCATGATCATCGACAAATAAAACGTTAATCATTCGTTGTATCCTCCTTTCTTAAAATAGGCACCTTTACTTCCAAACGTGTACCTTCATTTGGGAGACTGATAATTTTTAATGTGCCGCCAACTTCATAAGCACGTTCATGCATGTTCTGCATTCCGTAAGAGCTTGTTTTGACAGCTTCTGTCTGAAATCCAACCCCGTCGTCCACAACACGCATAATAATGTTTTCATCACGTTCCAGTAATAAAACTTGCAGGTTTTCCGCTTTCGCATGACGCAATGTATTGGAGATAGATTCCTGAAAGATGCGGAACAGCTGATCTTCTACCCCTTTATCAACCTGGAATGCTTCTATTTTTGCATCGATTTCTAGAGGTACTTTTTGGGTTAATTCCTTTAAGAGCCCTTCTACCCCTTCCTGCAATGACTTGCCCTTTAATGCAACTGGACGCAGATGTAAAAGAAGCGCACGCATTTCCAGCTGCGATTGGTGAATCATATTTTCCACCATATTTAACTGTTTATTTAATGCCGGATCCTCCGGCGGTCCTGCCTCGTTGATTGCCGACATCAGCATTGAAGCTGCAAAAAGCTGCTGACTCACGGAATCATGCAGTTCCCGAGCTAAGCGGTTTCTTTCCTGTTCCACTACTTCCTGCAGGCTTTGTTCCCGTTCAGTTGCTCTTTCCGTTGCAATCTTTTGTACGTGTTCGGTTTGTATCCGCAGTTTTTCTTGGACTTGATTCATCCGTTCCGTAATAGACTCCAGCTCTTTAGGCACATCCTCTGTATCAGGATACCTTTCTCCCTTGATAATGCCCGTAAGCATTTTTTCAATTTTTTTCAAATTACCTTTCCAATAATAACCAATAACAGCCCCAACAATAGAACCAAATGTAATCACAAAAGCCAGCACAGTCAAAAGAAAGGAAACATCACCAATTTTCCCTTCCCATAGCGCGCTCCACCCCGCTGATTCATCTACGGTAAATGTAACAAAGGTTGTAACAATCGCGGCAATAGCCAAAACAAAGCTGCAGGCGATAGACAAGAGAACAAAACGGATAATTGTATTCATACGCGCTTCACCTCAATGTCCCCGGAAAATAAAGAGGTTACAATCTTCACTCTTTGATGTGCCGTATTATAATTTTTTGTTTCATAGTGAAGTGATTTGTTCATTAGCCGCCCGTGATACACTCCAAAAATAGATGCTCTGCCAAAGATGGAACTATGATGAATACTGACTTCTACTTCATAAGGCACATAAATCTCAATATTCCCTGCGAGATGCCGGATGGAGATGACCGCTGTATCATAAGGAAGGACCGTATTACTTAAATCAATCACACGGTCTCCATATATCCCATGCATATTGACGTCCTTCCATTGATAAGCCGTTTCCTCCGTCCGAAAATCATCAAAAAATCGTTCATCAAATAAACGATCCACCTGCACAAGGGGTTCTTCCTCTGTCAAACTCGATTTATTAGGCAGCTCCGGCTTCTCCTTGCTGGGTTCTTTCGTTGATTTGATATAATTTAAAATAATAATGGCAATAGCAACGACAATTAAAAACCGTACCGCAAGTAAATTAAAAACATTTAGAACGAAGGATATTGCAGCAATTGCAAATACAATCTTCCACCCAAGGGAATGCAGCCTTTTCCAGCTGAAGTAAACAAAGAAACCGGAAATTAATGCCGATATCAGGGCTCCTCCATGGAAGAAGACAATTTCAAAAACAAGAAGAATGGCGACGGTAATCCATATCCAATTTAGGTTTCTTGTGGGAATCTGCTTGAACATCCTTCCATTCTCCTTTCCTTGATTTCATATGTAAAATATACAGGCGCAAGAACAGCCTGCACCTGTATAAGTATACCATGATTTTTCATTTTCCAGCTATCAATTCTAGTTTATTTCTTTTTCGTCCAGTCTCTTTTCAATCGCAGCAATTTTATTATCGAACGTGCTTTGATAGTAGGCACTGTTTACTCTGTACTCCAGGTTTTCGATATATTGCTCCATTTCTTCAAACTTGGAGAAAGGCTTTTCTGGTGACTCATCCACGACACGATTGATTTGGTGATTTGCTTTGGCTATATTTTCCCGGCCCATCAGCTCCATACGGCGCAGATGCATATCCTTCAGGCGATGCTTCATTTCTTCGTATTTCTGCTCCAAATTTTCCAGCTGCGTGATTGCCTCTTCTCTGGACGCTTTCATGCGATCAGCACGATTTTGATATTCTTCATGCTCTTTTAAAGCAAATTCATGCATTTCCTCTTCCTGCGCACGTTCGGCAATTTGTGCTTGTTTTAAGCGCTTATCTGCAAGATCTTGTGCTTTCATATATTCACGAGCAAATTCTTCCTTCAATTTATACTGACGGTCAATCAGCTTTCTTACTTTTTCTTTTTCCTGTTCACTTTGGCGTAAATAATGGTTTAGTGCTGCAATCGGATTTTTTTGTTCCTTTTTGTCCATCATCGTGTGTAAATCTGCAGAAATAGATTCCTTCATTCGTGTAAAAATATTTGTTGACATCATCAATCTCTCCTTTGAATGTTATTCATTTTATTTATTTAACTCTGCCCACTGTTTTTCAAAATTTGTAAATGGGTCATCCTCTTCCTTTATTTCGTGGACAACAGAGGCTTCCGGTGTGTTCCAATTCTTATAGATAAGGTAAAGTGCATAAGCTGCGGCAACACCTAAAACTGCATAAATGTTAGAGAATGTGATGCTTACAACTATCAATCCCAGGATTACCCATCCTACTTTAGCAGCGGTGGAATCTGTGCTGATAAACTTTTTAAAGCATATATAGAGCAGCCATACACTTAATGCAAGTAATACCATCGGGCCAAGATTTGCGAGCAGTATCAGTAATGCAACAAGCCCTCCAATAAACAACATGAATTTTTTCATTCCGTTTTCCTCCTCTTGTTATTGTATCTTTATCTTACCGGGGATTTTGTTTTCTCGTAATGAGCCTGAGCAATATCTTTGTCTAAGCCTTAAGGTCTATCTCCTTCTAAACCTCCTAAGCAGCACAGTTACAAGCCAACAAGCAACAGCTGCTAAAATGCAAAAATGGAATGATACCTCTTCTGACTGAGATACCATTCCATTTCTATTCTGCCTATTCTGTTTTAAATGTAAGTCCTTTGTTCTCCAGCGCCTTTGTCAGAGCCGGCATCGATGCTGGACCAATGCCATGCAGGGCTAGTATTTCTTTCTTGGTATGAGCTGCCAGCTGTTCTTCTGTTGAGATACCTTCATGGATAAGTGCTTTTCCTGCCGGAGCAGAAAGCGTTGCTAGAAAGCCGCTCTTTGGTTTATTTTCTTTGTCACAAGTCGGACAGCTTTCACAATCTGAACTTTTAAAGAAAACATGTCCATTCTTACATACTTTTCTTTGTTTTTGACTAGTCATCTGATTTCCTCATTTCTTATTTTACATTTTAAAGAATAACATTCTAACCCATTAGTTTACATAATATAATTATGGTTATCTAAAGACGCTTCTCCATGATTATTTCTCCCTTCGGATCATACGCTCCTGTCCGGGCGAATCCGTGCTTTTTATATAATCGTTCTGCTTGGCTATTTCCCGGCACAAAGCTTAAACGTATGATTTCCACATCATAATGCTCATGGATGTACGCTTCAATTAATGGGATGAACTGATTGGCATAGCCCTGTCCCTGATAGCGGTAATCAATCATAAACCTGTCAAACCAGATACTTCTTTTTTCGTCAGAATAAAATCCGACCATAGCATAGCCGGCGGGTTTCTCACCAGCATAGAGCCCAAGCGATGTGGTCAATTGTTCAATAAAACTCTCTGCTAAACAAAAGGACACAGGCTCGATGAATGCTTTTTGATTTTCAGCTGCTTCTAACCCAGCAATTTCTCGCCAATTTTCCTTATTTACTTTTTTGATATAAAGAGACATCCATATGCACCGCTTTTCATTATTTATTCTTATTATAAGATAGTTCCAGTATATATGAAATCCCCCTGACACGATGTATAATTCCATCATCAGGGGGATAGTATCATTATTGTTATTCAGCTAACGCTTCTCTTACCTCCTCACGAAAATCTTCCTCCGTTACTAATTTATCCGTTAATGCCTGCACCTGCATTGCTGCAACCTCCAGTTCTGACAGATTGAGATCATTTGTAAATAAAATCATCTCAAACCGGTTTCCGTCCTCATCTTCTGCGTAAACGGTCTGATTCAAAACAAAAGCAGTGCTTCCGCCTTTTTGCGCTGTACGTATAATGGAGTCATTCTTTAATTCTAAGCTGAAAATAGCATCCAATTCCTCATAAAAAGCTTCCGAATAATGTTCTTTATTATTTAACATCTTCATGATTTGATGATAATCTTCCGCAGTAGCATGCGTCAGCCGATCGGACCAAACTTTTTGTATCGACATATCATTAAGCGGGGCAGCGGCTTCCTCTTTTTCCGCTTCGTCTAATGGATTCTCCTGCCATTCTTCAAAAAGGTCAACCGCTATTTGCCGGTAGGCATCATCATCCAAATCACGTAATGCTTCCTCTAATTGACCTTCTTCAATCCCCTTATCCTCTATTACTTTTTTGGGAATGATAATACTTGCTGTTAACGGATAGATAGGCTCGTGATTGTTCAAATTGAGTTCTTCTATCCGATTGTTTACTTCTTCTAACCCTAATCTTTCAATTAAATAATCGGTATTGGCATTGGAACTGAAATCCATCATACCTCGTGCAATTTGTTCCAGGGAAACGTCGCCTTCCTCGTCTTCCAATGTACTTTTCCAGGCATCATGTGCTCCGCCATCTGTATTCGGAAAATAGTATTTATCTACTTCCTCCATCGCTGCCATTTCAGCAGGATCGATATCCCCTTCTTCCGCCTGGCTGACAAATTCAATCGCAATGATTATTTTAACAACACTGGCAAGCGGCATAGCTAAATCTGTATTGATCTCTGCTAAGGCCTCATCATTCCAGGTGGCTAGAAAAGCAACCCGGTCCGAGTCTTGGTTTTCCTCGATAAATTCCATCAAAAGTCCAGTTGCGGGATCCAGATTTTCTTTGTTTTTTTCCAAAGCTTCCTCTTGTTCCATATCATTTGAACCGGCTTCCCGCTCTTCTTCCTTATCATTGGAACAAGCTCCGAGGAAAACCAGAAGACCTACAAACAATAAAGGATAAAATTTCTTCATGAAATCCCGCCCTTTCCGATTAATTTCCA
This sequence comes from Oceanobacillus aidingensis, assembly GCF_042654105.1. Lineage (NCBI taxonomy): Bacteria > Bacillati > Bacillota > Bacilli > Caryophanales > Bacillaceae > Oceanobacillus > Oceanobacillus aidingensis. The sequence continues at coordinate 9,520 of NZ_JBHSFT010000036.1, forward strand.
GCCACATCCCGTTTTTTAAAGGTGAGCCATCCTGCTGCCATAAATACGATATAATAAACAAGAAGAACAGCAATGGAAAAACCAAGTGATGTTCCTTCAATTATCGGTGTTCCTTCAAAGATTTCTTGAAGGTTTAGATGTGCGGTCAACAGATATTTCGCAATTTCGTATTGGCTTACCATCATCGTAATGATCGGCGCAGCAATATAAATAACAATACTTGCCGCAATAGCCATGGCACTTCCTTTGAATAAAATTGCAATCATAAAGGATAAGGTTGCCACTATAATTAACGGTACAAGCTGAAAGAGGATATCCTTACCAATGGAAGCAATGATAGAGACTTCCGTATAGCCGGAACCCATATTATCTACAATGGTTGGATTCCAAGCATCCACACCGAAAAAAATAAGTCCAATAAGTAATGATAAAACGATTGTGTAGAGGATTAACACAACTGCAAAAAGTAACACCGTAATATATTTTGACGCTAACACAGTCCCTCTTCCCGCTGGTCGGATAAGTAATAATTTAATCGTGCCCCATTTATACTCATTTGAAATAATTTTAGCGGCAACAACAATAATAAAAATCGTGATAAAACTGATATAGGAGATATTTTCCGCCACGAAAGCCCACATATCATAAGCCGGAACCTCTAACCCCATCGACTGATATGCCTGCATGAGTTCCCCTTGGAAGGTTTGATTTATCATCATGCTTTGATCCACTACAAAGTTTGTAATAAGTGCACTGGCAATAAGGAGAATCGCCAGGATAATATACATTGCCCAGGTAGATTTATAATGATGCAGTTTGATAAATTCATTTTTTATAAGCTGGCTTAAATTACTCAATGACATTCTCTCCAATCAAATCGAAAAATTTATCTTCTAACGTGCCTTTGGCAGCTTGAACCTCATATACATTGATATCATGGATTAATAATTCTTTAAGAATCACTGGGATTTGTTCCCGTTTGACCGCCGTTTTTAAGGTAGTTTCATCCACTGCCTCTACAAATAAAGCATCCTCCTCCAAACAATCTAAATGCGCTTTTGCAGTCTGCGCATTACTTACAGAAATGGCGTACTCTGAAATATCACTGTCCTCTGCCTTTCGGTTCTTCTCTACATCCTCTACAGCGATTAAAGCACCATTTTTTATAACACCGATACGATCACACATCAGTTCAATCTCAGACAATAAATGACTGGATACAATCACACTGACTTTTTCTGTCTCTGCCAAAGTACGAATATATTGGCGGATTTCCTTCATTCCAGAGGGGTCCAGTCCATTTGTAGGCTCATCTAAAATGAGAATCGATGGTTTATGTAACAAGGCCTGGGCAATCCCCAGCCGCTGCCGCATTCCGAGAGAATACCCGCCAACCCGGTCATTGACCACTTTTTCAAGTCCAACTAATCGAACAACTTCTTCTATCCGCTCTTTTGTCGTACCTGGAATCATCCGGGCGAACTGTTCTAAATTCTTTCTTCCTGTTAAAAAGGGATACATCTCCGGATTTTCCACGATCGCGCCAACCTCTCTGATGGCTTCACTATAATCCGTTTGGATGCTTTTACCGACAATGTGGATATCCCCTTCTGTCAATTTCATCAAACCGACCATCATCCGGATTGTTGTCGTTTTACCGGCTCCATTCGGCCCGACAAAGCCAAACACCTCCCCTTGTTTTATTTGAAAGCTGACATCTTTAATAATTTCTTTATTCTTGATGCGCTTACTCACATTTTTTAATTCCATTGCAATTTCTGTCAATTCTAGTCCTCCTCTTCCAATCTTTCTTCTTAATCAGGTTATACGAAAGAATGGAATAAAAGTTTCAAATTCACCAATATTTTTAAATACTTCGTTTATTAAGGACAATCGTTCGAAAAAATCTTATGGAATGAAGTTTTATTTTATGAATCTACATTTTCCACGTGAAAATGTGTTAGCTCCTATTAAGTTTGTCTAATCTCTTTTTTCTTCCTTGCGTATATTGAATGAGAAAGGAGGGATAAGCTATGTGCGGTCATCACTCATTCAGAAAAAAATGCGAAGATCCTTGTCGCAACACAAGTCGTCGAGGGGGCGACTATCGTCAAAAAGATCATAAATCCAATCATTGTGACAACAGACATCAAAATCATCACAGATGTGGAAGCAGGCATGAAAATTATTGTCACTGCCGGAAACATCAAGGAAACGAGCAGCATCACAGATGCGGAAACAAGCATGAAAATGGTTGTTGTAACCGGGACGGTCACAGAAACGATCATCACCGATGTCGTGAATCGAATCATTGCGAAAATAACAGGAATAAAAGGAAGTTCTGTTTTTGCTGTAACCATTTCTACTAATTAGAGCTTGCGGACAGATAACCCTCACTTTTTAAAAACAGCCCAAGCTATCAGAGGTAGAAATCTGATAGCTTGGGCTGTTCGTTAGAAAATGGTTCTTTTTTATTTTGGAAAACGCAGCTTATCCCTAATACTTTACTTATCTTTCTTTTTTCATGCTGTCAGGGAGCTTGGACAGCTGCTTACGGAATAAATCAATGAAATTTTTTGTTTTCCAGGACAATCACTTTGGCAGTCATGGAATGGCTCATTTTTTTGGTTTCCTCTACTAATCGGTCAATTTTTTCACAACATTGCTTCGCGCCGGCAACCAGTAAAGGTTCGCCTAAGAAATTAATATTTAACCCTCTTGCTAAGAAGCCACCAACAGACATTACAAATGGTACAGTAGGAGAGGTATTAGAAATAATAACCTTTTCACTTAGCTGATTTCTTTCTTGTAACAAAGCAGCAAACTCTTGTATTGCCGGCACAACATATTTACTATTTCTTCTTCCAATAGTGTATACCGGATTATTGTCTTCATCGATACCATGAAAAATAAGCTTACCGAGGTCATGCTTCGTTAATTTATTACTCAACTTTCGCACCTAGAAAAACTTAATAAAATCAATAAGCTCAAGTACTTGTAGCTACTGTAGTAGGTTGCTTGACACAGATTTTAAACATGAAAAAACACC
>NZ_JBHSFT010000037.1:0-23876 GCF_042654105.1 Oceanobacillus aidingensis
AACATTAGCTTTCAGAAGTCAACTTCTGACTTATTTTTTAAGAAAAACGAGGTTGTCTTTCTTCTTTCGTACTGGTTGTTTTGTTCAGTTTTCAAAGAGCAATTTTGTTTGTTGCTGTTTCAAATCAGCAACTTTATTAATATATCAGATAACCAATGCTGCGTCAACAACTTTTTTATAAAATTATTTTTACAAAATCGCTAACTCAACGCTGGAAATTTATTATAGCATTATCGACAAATTAAGTCAACACAAAACGAGAAAATTTCTTTTTATCTAATGAAGGGATTAAATAAAGCTGTATTATGTCCTTTTTTGTACTCCCTTCATTAAATTATAAATCTCGTATTGTCTGGTTACCTTACTCCTGCTCAGCATAAAAATCCCGCGGGAATTTATTTTCCCGCGGGATATCCTCTATAGAGTCTATAAATTCGTCACGCTTATGGAATTATTTAATAATAATTTCTCCATCCCACTCCAGCATTCCGCCGCTCATGTTTGATACATTAAACCCTTGCTCTTGTAAAAAAGCGGTTGCGTTATGGCTTCTTCTTCCAGACCGGCAAATCATAATATATTCCTTATCTTTATCTAATTTCTCATAAGCAGCCGGTATATCGCCTAAAGGAATATGCAAAGCATTTTCAATGATTCCTTGTGCTACTTCTTCATCTTCTCTGACATCGATCAACTGAATATTATCGTTTTCTCTGATAGTATCCACTTCTGCCGGTGTAAGCTCTTTTATATCTGCCATTTTCTCTCATCTCCTTCTGTTTTCCTTCTTTATTATATTAAATGCATTATGAATAGGATTCAAATCGTTTGATTAAACTAAGGCAAAACTTAATTATTTTATGAATAGAAGGTGTTATTGATGGCTTATATCAGTTTATTGTTTTTAGCTCTCTTTTTCGCTCCGGCAGAAGCAGCTTCGAATGATGCGATGCTAATCCAAACGTATGAAGAGGATGTTACAGGAGATGGAGAGAAAGAGCTGTTAGAGTTAAAAGGAAAATTATTTGCTGCAGATGGTGTTTATTATCAAGATATTTGGGTTGAAATTTCCAGCCCCTCTACTGATAAAACATGGCGGATAAACTATGGTGGAGGATACGATCCCGAATTACATTTTGCAGAATTAACTCACAACGGTGTCATGGATATTCTTTATCAGAGTCCTACCGGCGGAAGCGGCGGATTATATACTTCTCAGTTAAATCAATGGGAAAAAGATGATTTTATCGAGCTTCCACTGCCAGTAGAGCAGCCCGTGAAAGGGGAATTTATGGATGGTTTTCGAGTGTCCATTCAATTGCTTCCAGATGAAGACCCCATCATTTTAGATGTCTCGGGCCAAAAAGAAGAATATATCCGTTTAAAGCTATACGATGAGCAGGGTAAACTTCTGGAACCTACAACACTTATGATTGATCCTGTTGCATTTTTTGACATCATTGACTTAGACGATGAAGGTCAAAAAGGTCTTAAGAGCTTTCAGCAAATAAGTGGTGCTTATCATGCAGACGGAATTGGAACCGTGGAATCGATTTGGATGTATGATGAGGGGAAATGGATGCTGCTAGAAACAGACTTGCAAACAGATCTTCCGCGTTTGGATAATTCCTCCAGTTAGTATTTTTTATAAAGAAAACATAGAAAAACCGGACTATAATCAATTTCTGCCAAGCGAATTTTGATTATAGCCCGGTTTTCAGTTAGAGAAAATGGATTAATTAGCTACAACATTAACAAGTTTATCTGGAACAACAATCACTTTTCGAATTGTCTTCCCGTCCAGCCATTTTTTTATACTTTCTTGATTTAAAGCCATTTTTTCAAGGTCGTCTTTTTCAGTACCTGCTGGAACGCTTAGTTTCGCACGTACCTTGCCCATCACCTGCAAAACAACTTCCACTTCTTCTTCCACCAGCTTCGATTCATCGTAAGCAGGCCAGCCAGCAAGGCTTATAGAATCTTCATTGCCCAGCTTTTGCCAAATCTCTTCACACATATGCGGAGCGACTGGAGAAAGAAGCTTCACAAAGCCTTCTGCGTAATTTTTCGGGATTGATTCTGCTTTGTAGCATTCATTTACAAATACCATCATTTGAGAAATACCTGTATTAAAGTGAAGATTCTCAAAGTCCTCTGTCACTTTCTTAACCGTTTCATGATAAACCTTATCTAATTCTGTTGCAGCTTCATCTGTAATCTTATCTGTTAATGAATTATCATCATTGATATACAGTCTCCAAACACGATCCAAGAAACGCCGGGAGCCATCTAAACCATTTGTTGACCAGGCAACAGAAGCATCTAATGGTCCCATAAACATTTCATACAATCTTAGCGTATCTGCGCCATGAGAAGAAATAATATCATCCGGATTAACAACATTTCCTTTTGATTTACTCATTTTCTCATTACCTTCTCCAAGAATCATCCCTTGGTTAAATAATTTTTGGAAAGGCTCCTTCGTGGAAACAACTCCAATATCATAAAGGAATTTATGCCAGAAACGTGCATATAACAAGTGAAGCACAGCATGCTCTGCTCCGCCGATATATATGTCGATTGGAAGCCATTCCTCCAATGCTTTTGGATCAGCAAGCTGTTCCGTATTATGCGGATCAACATAGCGCAGGAAGTACCAGCAGCTGCCGGCCCATTGCGGCATCGTATTTGTTTCTCTTCTGCCCTTCATTCCTGTTTCCGGATCAACTACATTTACCCAATCTCCATTCGTGGCAAGCGGAGATTCTCCAGTTCCCGATGGTTTAATCTCGGTCATTTCCGGAAGTTCCAATGGAAGCTCCTCATCCGGCACAGCAGTCATGCTGCCATCTTCCCAATGAATGATTGGAATCGGCTCTCCCCAATAACGCTGCCTTGCAAAAAGCCAGTCACGCAAACGATACGTGATTTTCTTTGTCCCTTTTTTATTTTCTTCCAGCCATTCAATCATTTTAGAAATAGCCTCATCTTTATCCAGTCCATCCAAAAATCCAGAATTAACATGGGGTCCGTCTCCTGTATAAGCTTCCTCTTCTATATTTCCGCCAGCGACTACTTCTCTGATTGGCAAATCAAACACAGAAGCAAATTCATAGTCACGCTCGTCATGTCCAGGAACTGCCATAATTGCTCCGCTTCCGTAACTCATCAATACATAATCTGCTACCCAGATCGGCATCTTCTCTCCATTAACAGGATTAATCGCATAGGCTCCCGTAAATACACCTGTTTTTTCTTTGGCAAGATCCGTACGTTCTAAATCAGACTTCGTTTGTACGTCATGCAAATATTTTTCCACAGCTTCTTTTTGTGCTGCGGTTGTAATTTTTTTAACAAAATCATGCTCTGGTGCCATAACAGCATACGTTGCTCCGAACAATGTATCCGGACGTGTTGTAAATACAGTAAAGGTTTCCTCATGTCCTTCAATGGAGAAGGTCACCTCAGCCCCTTCGGAACGCCCAATCCAGTTACGCTGCATTTCCTTCAGGCTTTCCGGCCAATCCAATTCTTCCAAATCAGAAAGCAGTCGATCTGCGTACGCCGTTATTTTAAGCATCCACTGCTTCATCGGTTTACGAACTACCGGATGCCCCCCGCGTTCACTCTTCCCATCAATTACTTCTTCATTGGCAAGCACCGTTCCAAGAGCAGGACACCAGTTGACAGCCACTTCATCCATATAAGCCAAATCATTTTCATAAAGCTTTTTGAAAATCCATTGTGTCCACTTATAATAATGAGGATCTGTTGTATTGATTTCCCGGTCCCAATCATAAGAAAAGCCTAACTCTTTAATCTGTCTCTTAAAGGTTTGAATATTTGCTTCTGTAAATTCTTTAGGGCTGTTTCCTGTATCAATGGCATATTGCTCTGCCGGAAGTCCAAAAGCGTCCCAGCCCATCGGATGCATGACCTCATATCCTTGCATTCTTTTCATTCTGGCTAAAATATCAGTTGCCGTATAACCTTCCGGGTGGCCAACGTGCAGCCCCTGGCCGGATGGATAAGGGAACATATCAAGTGCATAAAATTTCTCTTTATTAGAAAATGTATTTGTTTTGAATGTTTGATTGTTATCCCAATATTTTTGCCATTTTCTCTCGATTTCCTGATGTTGAAAGCTCATTATAATCCTTCCTTTCGTCCTGACTCTTGTATCGTTCAATCACATACGGCACGGACATCTATATCCCGATTTCTTATAAAATCAGGTATAAAAAAAGCCACTCATCCCAATGAAGGGACGAGAAGCTGTGTTTATTCCCGCGGTACCACCCAAATTAACGCTAAGAAGCGCTCGCTTGACATCGGTAACGTTGATGAAACGACAGTAACTACTCTGATTTCATTACTGCAAACTAAAAAGGTGAGTTCATACGTCTATCAGTAGCAGTTTTCACCACCCACTGCTTCTCTAAAACTGATAAAACCTATTACTAATCCTTTTTCATCGTCTTTCGTTTTATGATAGATACTGGAATTATAATGAAATAAATATTCCGTGTCAAGTTGACCTGACGTATCTTACTTCTTAGTATACACTTATTTTTATAATTGGAAACCATATCACGAGGAAAAATATAATACAGACTGTTGACTATTCAATTGGAAGCGGAGCAATAAACATTTTACCGTTTTTCTTGTTATAATGAAATACAGCATATTTCCATTGGAAAAAATACAGAAGGAGACAGTAACATGCTATTAAATGTTTTAACCTGCGCACATGCACTTTTAAAAGAAAGCCTGAAAGAAGGAGATACAGCTATCGACGCGACCTGTGGAAACGGATATGATACATTATTTTTAAGCCAGACTGTCGGCCCTTCCGGCAAGGTATATGGATTTGATATCCAGGAGCAGGCCATTCAAAATACGAAAGCGACACTTTACGAAAATGACTGTCATAATGTAACCCTTATTCAGGACAGCCATGAAAAGATACATAGCAATATTAAAGAAGAAATTTTTGGCGGCGCTATTTTTAACCTTGGCTATTTGCCAAAAAGCGATAAATCAATAGTCACAAAAGCGCCCTCCACCATCGCCTCGGTTGAAGCGATATTGAAAAAACTGAAAACAAACGGTCTGATCGTTCTGGTTATTTATTATGGACACCCGGGCGGCGGGGAAGAAAAAGAAGCGGTTCTTTCTTACGCTTCACAATTAAATCAAAAAGAATATCAAGTGCTCAGGTACCAATTTATCAATCAGCAAAATAAAGCACCTTTTTTAATTGCTATCGAAAAAAAGAAACGCTCTGCATCATAGAGCGTTTCTTATGCAATTCCTAAAAATAGTAATCGAAAGAATAAATTTAAGAAGTGCCCGGCTGTCATGATAATAAATATAATAAATGAAATCATGAGCACACGGGAGCGAAGTGTCTTATATTTTTTGGGATAGGGAATCCAAATATAAGCTGATACAACCATGAGCGGGACAGAATATAAATATCCAAATAGATAAACCCAGTCGCGCAATGCAGAAAGGTCACCCAGTTCAGGGTCTTGCAGGCTGTTCAACTGATTCATATATCCGGCTGCAAAAATAATAGTTAGCAAAATAAAATAACCAAATGTTGTCAGACGCAGCCATTTTTGCTCATCGCTTATCAGTATATAGACACCGATAAAAAATAAAATCCCTATTACAATTTGAATCAACATGAAAGTACAACCCCATTTTTAACGATAAATCAGTTCTCTGCGCCACATGCAAAACTTTCTCTCTCTGTAAAAGTCCGCCTGTTTGTATGGATGTCCCATTATCCATAGCGAGATTAAAACAGATTTATACAATTACTTATTCCAGTTATGACTGGAACATCTGTTACTGCTCCCATTGTCAAATCAACAACGTGGAAATTACTTAGAATAGCATTTCTGTTTATCTCTTTATGTTATTACTATCCTTAAGTAACCAGCTTATTTATTCTACCATAAAAAGATGCGTATCTGTAGAGGATAAAAAGAAATAAATCTACATTCAAACTTATTATCCACATCAAACAAATGACTTAGAATATATGCCTACAATTAGGAGATTACGATAGGAATAACAAGTCTTTCTCCTTCATTCAGTACTAAAATCAACTCATTTAGAACTGCCTTTCCAGATAATATTTCCTTTGATATACTTTAATCAATATGACTGAGTTGGAGGAATACAAATGATTGAATCATATAAAGGAATAACCCCGTCTATTGATTCTGCCGCATTCATTGCCAAAAATGCAGTAATCAACGGAGACGTGACGATTGAAGAAGAAGCAAGTATTTGGTTTCATACGGTGATTCGCGGTGATGTAGCACCGACAAAAATAGGTAAGCGTACCAATGTCCAGGATCTCTCTATGCTGCATCAAAGTCCTGATATGCCGTTAATTCTTGAAGATGATGTCACTGTTGGACACCAAGTCACCTTGCATTCAGCAATTATACGCCATCATGCGCTGATTGGCATGGGGTCCATTATTTTAGATGGCGTAGAGATCGGGGAGCATGCTTTTGTCGGCGCAGGAAGTCTGGTGCCGCCGGGCAAAAAAATACCGCCCCGCACATTAGCTATGGGTAGGCCGGCTAAAGTGGTTCGTGAATTAACCGATAAAGACTATCAAGAAATGGACCGCATCCGTAAATCCTATGTGGAAAAAGGACAATATTATTTAAAAGAAACAAACATGGGCGGAAATGAGTAAAACCATCCTATTCCAAAGAAAAACGTCAGGCATCTTCAAACACCTGACGTTTTTTTATTTTGCAGTCAACGCTTTTAATTCTTCGACTTTATCTGTTTTTTCCCATGGGAATGTAATATCTGTACGTCCGAAATGGCCGTAAGCAGCTGTGTTTTTAAAGATTGGCCTTCTTAAATCAAGCATGCGGATAATACCTGCCGGACGCAAATCAAAAAGCTCCCGGACTGCTTCCACTAATCTCTCTTCACTGACTTCCCCTGTACCGAACGTATTGATTGAGATAGAAACGGGCTGTGCAACGCCAATCGCATAAGCCAGCTGAACCTCACAAGAATCAGCAAGACCTGCAGCAACAATATTTTTAGCAACATAACGGGCCGCGTATGCAGCAGAACGATCCACTTTCGTTGCATCTTTACCGCTAAAAGCGCCGCCGCCATGTCTGGCATAGCCTCCATAAGTGTCTACAATAATCTTTCTTCCGGTCAAGCCGACATCGCCTTGCGGACCGCCTAAAACAAAGCGCCCGGTCGGGTTAATATAGTACTTTGTTTTTTCATCCAGTAATTCACCGGGTACAACAGCTTCGACAACATGTTTAATAATATCCGCTTCGATTTGTTCATTCGTAATATCCGGATGATGCTGCGCGGAAATGACAACCGTATCTACACGCAGCGGCTGGTTATCTTCACCGTATTCAACGGTTACCTGTGTTTTCCCGTCTGGACGCAGATAGCCGATAATCTCTTCCTTCCGGACATCTGCTAATCTTTTGGATAAACGGTGTGCTAAAGAAATTGGTAAAGGCATCAGCTCTTCAGTTTCATTACATGCATAACCAAACATTAATCCCTGGTCACCGGCACCAATTGCCTCGATTTCTTCTTCGCTTTCTTGTCCTTGTCTTGCTTCCAGCGCAACATCCACACCGCCGGCAATATCAGGAGACTGCTCATCAATAGCAGTCAATACAGCACATGTTTCTGAATCAAAACCATATTTTGCCCGTGTATAGCCAATTCCTTGTACTGTTTCACGTACAATTGCAGGAATATCTACATATGTACTTGTAGAAATCTCTCCGGCAACTAAAACAATTCCAGTTGTAACCGTAGTTTCACAAGCTACTCTGGCATTCGGATCCTTCGAGAGAATCTCATCCAGAATAGCGTCTGAAATTTGGTCAGACATCTTATCCGGATGCCCTTCAGTAACTGACTCAGAAGTAAATAAACGACGATTTGCAGCCATAAGGCTAACTCCCCTTCTCCAATAATGTTACGGAACTCTATTTCAATATAAATTTATCATTCCACCCAATGTGGTTTCATTTTTTAGAGGATATTTAAAAAGTCTCCTAAAAACAAAAAAACCTCTCCTTCAAAATATATGAGGAAAGGAAAACTTATTGGCCTTTCGCTCTTATTGTTCAAGGAATGATCCTTGCATCAGGTTAGCACCTTTCACTTCAAGTGAGGTTGCTGGGCTTCATCGGGACTGTCCCTCCACCATCTCCAAATAAGAGTATCCGTTCAATATTTAGATTAACGAAACAAGCCTCTCCTGTCAACCTTATTATCATTTGTGACAGAAAAAATAATTTTTTATAAATTAGTATGGACTATTATATTTAATGTGTTATACTAATAAACATATTTCAAGATAAAATCAATTCTAAACCATTAATTAAGGAGTGAATAATTGCTTTATGAAAATATTGCGGAGAAGTATACTGGAGGAGCTCACTTTAACTAATATTTACAGCAACTATTCTGTTGGCCAGCTTATTGAAAAAATTATTCATCGTGATGAAGCAAAATTAACATCTACTGGCGCGGTCCGTGCCACCACTGGAAAATACACGGGACGTTCTCCAAAAGATAAATTTATTGTAAAAGATGCTTTGTCAGCGGATAAGGTAGACTGGGGAAATGTTAATCAGCCTATTGAAGAGGAAGTCTTTAATCAGCTGCTGGGCAAAGTGATTGCCTATCTAGATAACCAAGAGGAAATTTTTCACCTGCAAGCTTATGCGGGTGCGGATGAAAAATACAAACTGCCTATTCAGGTAATCAATGAATACGCTTGGCATAATTTATTCGCAAGACAATTATTTATTCCTGTTGAAAAAGACATGGAGCAATTACATGAAGCTGATTTTACAGTAATCTCCGCTCCCGGTTTTAAAGCAGACCCGGAAGTTGACGGTACAAACTCCGAGGCTTTTGTTCTCATTTCCTTTGAACAGCGCATTGTGCTTATCGGCGGAACAGAATATGCTGGAGAGATAAAAAAATCTATCTTCTCTGTAGCTAATTTCCTGCTCCCTGAGCAAAATGTTCTGTCCATGCATTGCTCCTCTAACGTTGGAGATGAAGGCGATGTTGCTTTATTTTTCGGGTTATCCGGAACTGGAAAGACCACACTTTCAGCTGACATTGACAGAAGATTAATCGGTGATGATGAGCATGGCTGGAGTGACGAGGGTGTCTTTAATATTGAAGGCGGCTGCTATGCAAAATGCATTAATTTATCCGCAGAAAAAGAACCGCAAATCTTTGATGCGATCCGCTACGGATCTGTTCTGGAAAATGTCGCCTTGGATGAAGATACACGCGTCCCGGATTATGATGATACTTCGTTAACAGAAAATACACGGGCAGCTTATCCATTAGAAAATATTGATAACAGCTTAGAGCCAAGTGTGGCTGGACATCCAAATACAATTATTTTCCTGACCGCAGATGCTTCCGGTACTTTGCCGCCAATCAGTAAATTGACAAAAGAGCAGGCAATGTATCATTTCTTAAGCGGATACACGAGCAAACTGGCTGGTACAGAACGTGGTGTAACTAAGCCTGTAGCTACATTCTCAGCATGCTTCGGATCTCCGTTTTTACCATTAAATCCATCTGTCTATGCAGAAATGCTCGGAGAAAAAATTGATAAATTTGATGCAAATGTATTTCTGATTAATACTGGCTGGACCGGCGGCATGTTCGGTGTGGGAACGAGAATGAAATTATCCTACACGCGTGCGATGGTGCATTCCGCTTTAATCGGCGAGTTAAATGACGCGGAAACAACAACAGATGAAATTTTCGGATTGGCTATTCCAAAATCCATTCCAGGTGTTCCTGATGAAGTGCTTGTTCCTAAAAATGCTTGGGCGGATAAGGAAAGTTATGAATTGGAAGCTAAAAAATTAGCTGGAAAATTTCATATGAATTTCGAGAAATTCACGGAAGTCAGCGAAACAATTCAACAGGCTGGTCCGCTGTATCGTCCAGTATAATCAAACAGCTTCTCCAAAATAGCATATTCACGCGTTAAAAGGGTAAACTCCAATTTGGATTTACCCTTTTTTCTTGCTGCTCTTTCCTTTTCACCTCACAAAATCTCCAAATTCTAGGCGTTCACACAATCATCCCGCGAAACATATATTTATAGAAGATATTCAAGAACAGTTTTTTGAGAAAGGAAGGAAGAAGAAAATGAGAAAGCTTGCTTGTTTCATTCTATTGATTTGTTCTCTGCTTCTCATTAGTGCCTGTAATCAAAATAAAATGACCCAGATAGACCTTGCAGAAGTCACACGATCTATTTTTTATGCACCGCAATATGTTGCTTTAGAAAAAGGCTTTTTCGAAGAAGAAGGACTGGAGGTTGATTTGCAAACAACATGGGGCGGCGATACGACAATGACAGCACTGTTATCTGACAGCGCAGATATTGCGCTGGTCGGCTCAGAAACATCTATCTATGTCTATGCTCAGGATTCCAGGGATTACGCCGTGAACTTTGCCCAGCTGACTCAGACAGACGGCACATTTTTAGTAGCCAAGGATGCAGATGAAGAATTTAATTGGGAGGATTTACGCGACAGCCATTTTCTCGGCCAGCGTGTCGGCGGAATGCCCCAGATGGTTGGAGAGTATGTTTTGAAGCAGCATGATATCAACCCTCAAGAAGATTTAAATTTAGTTCAGAATATTGATTTTGCAAATATTCCAGGCGCTTTTGCCAGCGGCGATTATGAGTATGTGCAGTTATTTGAACCAACCGCAAGTATTTTTGAAGCGAATGGCCAGGGCGAGATTGTCGCCTCTTTCGGAGAAGAATCCGGGCAAGTGCCGTACACTGTCTTCATGGCAAAGCAAAGCTTTTTAGATGAAGAAGAGGAAACGGTCGAAGCATTTACCAGAGCAATCTATAAAGCACAGCAATGGGTGCAGGAAACAGATTCGTTAGAAATTGCCGAAGTGGTAGAGCCATATTTTGAAGATACCGATGTAGAAATGCTCGCGAATGCCATCGACCGTTATAAACAGCAGGGATCCTTTGCGACATCTCCACTGCTGAAAGAGGATGCCTGGGAAAACCTAAAAGATATTATGGATGAAGCTGGAGAACTCCCTGGAGACGCTCCCTATGAAGATCTCGTCAACACAGAGTATGCAGAGCGGATTATCGGGGAATAAAGGAGGCCAACAATGTCTTATCTTACATTAGACCGGGTATCTCATTACTACTTCTCCAAAAAACAATATACAGAAGCGCTGCACAATATCTCTTTCTCTGTGAAAAAGAATGAATTCATTTCATTGCTCGGACCAAGCGGCTGTGGTAAATCTACGCTGCTCTCTCTTATCTCTGGAATGCTGCAACCTGCTGAAGGCAATATTTTAGTGAACGGTAAGAAAATAGAGGGAAGCGATTTAGAAATCGGCTACATGCTCCAGCAGGATTATCTGTTTCCCTGGAAAAATATTATTGATAATGTGCTCATTGGACCCAGAATCAGAAAACGGCAGCCAGAGGATTTAAAGCAAAGAGCAATTGCCCTTTTGGAAGAAGTCGGTCTAGAAAATGTCGCAGATAAATACCCTAATGAATTATCAGGAGGGATGCGGCAGCGGGCGGCATTAATCAGAACACTTATCACAGAGCCGGAAATTCTCTTACTGGATGAACCCTTTTCTGCTCTGGATTTTCAGACAAAGCTAAAACTGGAAGTATTGGTAGCTGATTTATTAAAAGCTTATCAAAAAACAGCGATTCTGGTAACACATGATATTGGGGAAGCTATTTCAATGAGCGACCGGATTATTCTGATGTCTTCGCATCCCGGTGCAATTGAAAAAGTATATGACGTGCCTGTTGAATTACGAAATGAATCACCGTTTATGGCAAGAAAGCATCCAAAATACAGCCGGCTTTTCGATAAAATCTGGGCGGACTTAGACCAGCAAAAAGATACAGTAAAGCCTCTAGAGGAGGATGCTTATGAACGGCCCTAAGTTATTTGCACTCTATCAGCAAAAATTAAAAAAAGAGGCTAAGATTGTACTGACCTGGCAGCTGTCTATTTTAATTTTATTTTTTGCTCTCTGGGAGACAGCCAGCAGGTTTTACTGGATAGATCCGCTGCTCTTCAGCTCGCCCAGCCGGGTATTCAGCTCGATATGGAGCCGGCTCTTAGAGGGATCCTTACTCAGTCATATTCAGATTACGCTGCTTGAAACCATCCTCGGCTTTTTGATCGGCACAATTGCCGGGATTATCATTGCTTCTATGCTCTGGAGCTTTCATCGTTTTGCGAAAGTCATGGATCCTTATCTGGTAGTTTTTAACGCGATGCCAAAAGTGGCTCTCGGCCCGATACTCATCGTAGCACTTGGTCCCGGCTATTTATCCATCATTGCGATGGGATTTATTATTTCTGTTATTGTTACCACCCTTGTTGTATTTGCGGCTTTCAACGAGGTAGACCAAAATTATTTAAAAGTGTTGCGGAGCTTTGAAGCAACAAAATGGCAATGCTTTAAAGAAGCGGTTTTTCCTGCCTCCTTACCAGCTATTATCTCCACCTTAAAGGTGAATGTCGGGCTATCCTGGGTAGGAGTTATTGTCGGGGAATATTTAGTTTCCAAACAGGGGTTAGGATATTTAATTATTTACGGCTTTCAGGTATTTGATTTTACGCTTGTTATGTCCAGCCTTGTCATCATCGCTATCCTTGCGGCGATTATGTACAAAACCGTAGAAAAAATAGAGCAGATGCTGATCCGAAAATAGCAGCCAGCGCTCAGCTGACTGCTATTTTTATACATACGATTTTTTTATCCGGAGCAAACAGGATTCCAGTACAGCATCCTTCATAATAAAACTAAAATCCGTTTTCCTTTTTACATTCGTCGGGATATTCTTTAGGAATACCGGACCTTTCGTTTCATAATAAGTAGATTGCGGAATCAATTCATCAATTTCCGCATAGTAGACATTCTTAATGACTGTTTCATAACGCCCGTCCACTTTATACTGTCCAATGTAATGGAGCTTGTTTACCGTTGCCCCTGTTTCCTCCATAACTTCCCGGACAGCTGCCTGCTCTGCTGTCTCTCCAGGTTCGACCTTCCCTCCAGGAAATTCAATTCCTCTTTCCTTGTGATCCGTTAACAGCCATCTATCTTTATATTTGCAAATCACCCATACATGCTTAGGGCTTTTTGAAAATGGATGATCTAAAAAAGATAATTGTACCGTATTATTGTAAAAATCCTTAAAAACGTTCACTACTTCCACTACTTTCCCACAGGGCTGTTATCACTTATAGCTTATATCTTGAATTTTCCAGCCGTTTTGAAATGCCATCTCCACCACAAGAGTGTAACTCCCTACCATGTCATTTTCATTTTCCTGTACTACTTGTACAGAATGATTTGATATATTTATCATATCATATTCATTTTCTTCTTGAAACCATGGCTCCGTTTGTGTCGGGATAACATAAACGCCTTCCGCTTCAGCCCGGAAGTAATAGTCAACAAAGGCTGCGGCTAATTCTGGTGTAACATATGCTTCAAAAGCTTCTGTAAGCTCCTGTTCTGTTGCATAATGCTTCAGCTTATACGAATCATCCGCATCCTGCTTCAATGTATCTTCTAACCCATTCATAACGCGAATAACTTCATCCTGATCCGGCTGCATTTCTTCTGCTTCTGCAGATGCATCAATCTGATTGTTTCCTTCGCCAGCAGACTCTCCAGGTACAGTGATAGATAAAATAACGGCTGTCATCATTGTAAAACAAAGAATTAAAGCGAGCTTTCTCATCTACAAGCACTCCCTCTTCTTATCTATGTTTCCTGTCTAAACAAAACCTGTTTTTACTGATGAAAAATTCTTTATTTCTGATTTTCCATACACTATACTGTACCTTTTTATTATATCATCTAAACATTTTCATACCAAAGTACTTTTTTACCTACTCTTCATCCAATATTCCCATAGTCCGAATATGGTTCTTCGTATTTTCATCCCCCAGATCATATAACGCTTGATACACTCCTGCCATCGTTTCATCATAGACATCATTGGCAGTGTCCAAATGGTAGGGCACAAAAGGGATATGTGAACGTTTATAGCTGTCAAAACTCGCTTCATGCAGTCCTTCAAATTTTCTGCGCAGCATTAATATCTCTTCTGCCGTCGCATAAATCACAAAATCATCATTTCCCTGATACGGAATCCGGGAAATCTCACCTTGTCCAATACTGATAAAATATTTTTGTTTATCCAATATCATCACCTCACGATTATATTCTCCGCAAAAAACGAAAATAATCTCTTAAATATGAAAAAAGCGCATATACCTTTGAAGGTATACACGCCTTTTCAAACTGTTATTACAGATTATCATTATTGTCCGTGTTATCCGTACGATTCTGCTGCTCCTGATTAATGGAAGTATTATCAATTGTTCTATCAAATTTCTGCAGATATTTTGCTGCAAAATCTTTTCCTCCCAAACCAAAGGCAAGTCCAAAGGCCAATGCTAATGCGGCCAGCAGCAAGATAAATGCACTATTTACAATAGTTGATGCAATACCTAATTGGGATACAGCCATAAATGCTGCCAGAATCAAAATACTATACTTGGCAAACCCTGCAAGTACACCAGTTGCCGGTCCATTTAACAGATGCAGTAATACTTTTTGCACCATTGAACCGAGTAATAAAGCAATGCCCAAAATAAGCACTGCTGCCAGAACATTTGGCAGATAAGCAGTAATCGCGGTTGCAATTCCTACCAGGAAATCCAACTGAATAATATACAATGCCTGCACCGTTAAGAAGAAAATAATTAAAATCTGTACAACATAGCCGCCAATATAAGATGGTGTCCATTTCGCCTGGTCCACTGCTTTATTATTGCTGACCGTGGAGACAAAACGATTAAATCCTAATTTAGCAAGATAACTGCTGACAAATTCGCCAATCAGTTTACCTAACCAGATGCCAACCAGAATTAAACCAATTGCAATCAAGATATTCGGAATCATCTGCACAACACTGTGCAGCATGCCAATCGCCGGCTCCGTAATCCCTGCTAATTCCAATTGTTCTAAAGCAGAGATGGTAATTGGAATCAGAATAAGAATGAAAACAATGTTTCCGACAAATTTTGCAAAAGATGTCCCTTCAAATAAATTGGACAGCTTTAATTTTTGAATCCATTTCTCTGTACCTGCTGCGTCTAATAAATTTGTTACGACACTGCGGACAATCTTCCCGACAAACCAGCCCACTGCAAAAATAAGTACGGCTGCAGCAAGTTTAGGGATAAAGTTTAAAACAGACGCCAACAGACCGCTAAACGGTTCGGCAACCCCCTGAATATTTAAAGCCTGCAGTACACCAGGAATAAATAGGAGTAAAATAAGATAGAACGCAAATTTCCCGATAGTTTCCGTTGTTTTTCGGATTCCATCCTTAGAATCAGCAACTCCTATTTTGGAAAACAGGCGCTGAATGCGCAGTTTCTTGCTTCCTTCAACAATCATCCATTGGACAACGGTTGCAATGACCCAAGCCAATAGTAAAATTAATGCTGCCTTCACTACTGCCGGTATGAAATTTAAGAATGTTGAGATCAAATCCGATAATGGATTAGCAATCATCGACAGATTAAGAATATTGAAGAACAAAATAAATGCAACAATCAGCAGTATGTAATAAACTGCTTTAGCAATAACCTTTTCTGACTTCACCGGTTCCCCTTTTAACCGGAACCGATTAAATAGCTTATCATCCCAGTTCGTTTTCTTTAACGCTTTTTCTACTACGTTGCTTATCAGTTTAGCAAGCAGCCATACGATAAGAAGAACAATAAGCGCTATAACCACATTTTGGAGTCCAGTCCAAAAGTTTGCTGTAAAATAATCGTTCATAAAGTTTTCCATTGATTTTTGCCCCTTTCTAAACAGTATAGTTAGCGCTACCCGTCATTAAAAAGAGCCAAACCTATTTTATGAAACTGTAAAGAAACAGCAAAAAATTTGTTACAAACTTGCTATGCGCCTATCGATAATTCTTTAATGCCTGACGAACCAGCTTATTTGCAGCATTTCTCGGTAATTGATCCATAAAATGAATTTCCTTCGGATGTTTATAACGTGCTAATTTATCCTTTAAGAAAGAAAGAATCTCCTCTTTTGTAATCATTTTGTCCGTAACAACAAAAGCAACCGGAATTTCTCCCCATTCCTTGTCCGTCAAGCCGGTTACCCCCGCTTCCCGAATTCCTTCTATCTGCAGCAATATATTTTCAATTTCTGACGGATAAATATTTTCCCCGCCGGAAATAATTAGATCACTGCGGCGATCAACCACATATAAGAAGCCTTCTTCATCTAAATACCCCACATCGCCTGTTGCCAGCCAGCCATTTAAGAAAGATTTTTCATTCGCTTCTGGTCTATTATAATAACCAGGTGTCACCATTGGCCCCTTAACAAGTATCTCCCCAACTTCATTCGCCTGCTGTCCGCGTATTTTTAATTGCGCCGGAAACAGCGGTTTTCCTGCTGACCCCACTTTTCGAAGTGCGTCTCTCGGACTTAATGTCACAATTTGAGAAGCTGTTTCCGTCATACCATAGGACTGGAATACAGGAATTTGTTTTGCTTTCGTTTGCTGCAGCAGCGATTCTGGGGCTGGCCCTCCTCCGAGAAGCATACAGCGGAAACTCTCCGGATAACTTGATTCCCCCAGATAACTTACCAGGCGCTGCAGCATGACAGTGACAACAGAGGCAATCGTTACTTCCTTATTCATAATCGCATCATGGACATCTTCCACATCAAATTTTTCCAATAAGTAAATTGGCATGCCGTAAATAATTCCTTTTAACATCGTGGACAATCCGCTCACATGGAATAGCGGGAGTGGAATCAGCCATTTATCGTCATTGTGCTTTCCAAAATTCAAGCTGGAGCTTGTTGCACTCCACCAGTGATTTTCATACGTATGCTGGACAGCCTTCGGAAAACCGGATGTCCCGGACGTATACATCATTGTGAATACATCAGACAGCTCTATCTCTTCCAAAAGCTGCATATGAGGAGAGGCTTTTAACTGATTCAGTTTTTCAAACGTCAGCTGTTTTATTTCTGTCAAAGCCTCCTCCTCTGCTTCTGCAACCAGCAGCGTAACTTCCGCATCTTCCATTTGCTGTTTTCGTTCGAAAGCAGTTAAGCGCATATTTAATAAAACAGCCACTGCACCTAAATAACTGCAAGCATGAATGGTCTCTATCATTTCGATGCTGTTGCCTGAAAGCACCGCCACATGATCACCTTTTGTTACATCAGCGGCAGCAAGCTTTCTTGCTTTTTCCCGGCTGTTTTCAGCCAGCTGGCTAAACGTCACGGTAGTGCCATCTTTCCATTCTACGGCTGTTTCATCGGGGGATAAATCGGCTTGTTTATCAAGCCAATGGGGAATAACTGTACTCATTTTACTTCCTCCGTCGTTATTAAAATATATTCCTTCCCTTGCGAAAAGAAACCTTTGCGTAATCTGCAAAGGTTTCTTCCATACTGACTTAAGGGAATCTAGGGAACTGTTTGAAGTTCGGCTTTCTTTTTTCTTTAAACGCGTCTCTGCCTTCTTTTGCTTCATCTGTTGTGTAGTAAAGAAGGGTTGCATCCCCGCCAAGCTGCTGCAGTCCTGCTAAGCCATCCGTATCAGCATTAAAGGATGCTTTCAGGAAGCGTAATGCCATTGGCGATTTTTCTAAGATTTCTTCACACCATTGTAAGGTTTCTTCTTCTAATTTTTCCAAAGGTACCACGGTGTTTACCAATCCCATTTCATATGCTTCTTCCGCATTATATTGACGGCACAGGTACCAGATTTCACGTGCACGCTTGTGTCCTACTAAGCGGGCTAAATAGCCTGCACCATAGCCTGCATCGAAGCTGCCCACTTTTGGTCCGGTTTGTCCAAAGATTGCATTATCTGCAGCAATCGTTAAGTCACAAACTACATGAAGCACGTGTCCGCCTCCGATTGCATATCCAGAAACCATTGCAACTACCGGCTTCGGAATGGTACGGATCAAGCGCTGCAGATCAAGTACATTTAAACGCGGAACTTCATCGCCGCCAACATAGCCGCCATGACCGCGGACAGACTGGTCTCCGCCGGAACAAAATGCTTTATCTCCTTCTCCAGCTAACACAATCACGCCGATGGAGGAATCGTCTCTTGCATCTGTAAAAGCCTCAATCATTTCTTTTACGGTATTTGGTGTAAAGGCATTACGTTTTTCAGGACGATTAATCGTTACTTTTGCAATCCCGTTGTATTTTTCATAAATTATTTCTTCAAAGTTCTTCACTTTTTGCCATTCTACTGTCATGTTAATGACTCCTTTCAAGCGCAAGGCTTATGACGTAATATGATTTTCATTTAAGAACACATTTACCATTTTACCAAAGTTTCGCGATTTTTCCACATGAACAGCATGACCGGCTTTCGGACAAAGCATGAATGCTGCCTGTGGAATTGCTTTTTGCATCATTTGATTTATGGCGACAAATTTCTCGTCCTCTTCGCCGGCAATCAATAAAGTCGGTTTCGCAAGCTCTGATAATTGCCCCCACCAGGAGGGCTGAGTACCTGTTCCCATCGCCTGCAGAGACATCGCCAAGCCTTCCTCCTTTTGAGAAAGACGTTCATTACGGATATTCCGCTGCACATGATCCGGCAGCTGTTTTTGAGTGGCGAATAAAGGAAGCTCCTGCCATGTATCTACAAATGCTTCGATGCCATTTTCTAAAATACGCTGTGCCAGCTGCTCATCCTTTTCTTTCCTTTCACGACGGGCAGCTTCCTCTTTTAATCCTGGAGAGGCACTCTCTAATATAAGAGAAGCAATATACTCCGGATAATACATTGCAAAGCTGAGTGCGGTTCTTCCTCCCATAGAATAGCCGACGACATGCGCTTTTTTTATTCCTAATGTATCTAAAAGCTCCGCAAGCAGGGTACAGCAATCTTTCATCGAAGAAATGGTACTGTCTGCCTCTCCATGCCCCGGCAAATCCACTAAAATACATTGATAGCCGGATAAATACGAGCAAGTCTCGCGCCAGGTCTCGCGTGTTCCGGTAAATCCATGTAAAAACAGCACAGGTTCTCCTTCACCGATGATTTCGTATGGTAAACCCGCTGGACTCATTGCCATCCCTCTTTTATCTCTGCCATAACACGATTCCATTTCTCCCGGTGCCAGACAGCATTTTCATCACGATCTGTTTTCACTTCAATGATGGATAAGCCGGATTGCTGATAACTTTGCTCCAGCTGTTCCTTTAAAGCACGCTCTGTTGAAACAACCTGATAAGCTGCACCATATAACGCTCCGGCTTTTTCAAAAGGCAAGTCAACCGGCGTGCCAAAAAGTGCTTCAAAATGCTTCTTATCATTAGCCTGTGGAAGAAAAGAAAAAATTCCTCCACCGTTATTATTTACTAATACAATAGTGATTGGGAGCTGGTATTGTTTTGCCGCCAGCAGCCCATTCATATCATGGAAAAAGGAGAGGTCTCCAATCAGCAGGGTAACCCGCTGGCCAGCTGCTGCTGCACCAACAGCACTTGAAATCACACCATCAATCCCATTAGCTCCCCGATTGCAAAGGATGGAAACAGCCTTCGAAGACACCATAAAAAAGCTATCCACATCACGGACAGCCATACTGTTTCCGACATATAATGTTGTCTGGTCAGGAATAACCGCTGCTATTCCGCGGGCGGCTTCTCCCTCTGTTACCTGCGTTTCTTCTCCAGATAATAAATGATTCTTAGCAATTTGATTATAATGCAGCCATTCATCCAGCCATGCTGCAGTTGAAAGCTTATCCGGCGCTTTTTCAATCAGCTGGCTGCATAGTTGTCTTGGGTCAGCATAGATATAAGCTGTATCATTGCCGGTCGGGTCACGGAAGCCTTCATTCTCTTCTACAACAAACTGCGGAATATGGCTATGCTCTTTGACATAAAACAAATATGCTTTCGATACCGGCATCGCTCCGAAGCGGATAATATAATCCGGCTGCAGCCGCTCACGGATTTCCGAATCTCGTAAGAACGCATCGTACCCTTCGATGACATGAGTTTTGTCATGTTCCCCTGTCCGCAGCTGTGATAAAGGATCAGCCAGAACAGGCAGATTCCAAACTTGAGCCAGTTCGCATACACGCTCTGCGAAATTTACATTCATCTCTGGTCCGCACACGAGGAGCCCTTTTCGAGAAGAACCAAAAAGAGCCGTAAGTTCCTGTATTTGTTCTTCGCCTAAATACTTCATGCCTTCCATTCTATTTATGCGGGCAGTAGATTTCTCTTTTTCAGCACCCCAAATATCAGGAAGGGTGAAATCTGGCGTGAGCGGTTCTCTAAAGGGAAAGTTTACTTGAACAGGCCCTTTATTCCCCTGCTCTGTAAAGGCAAAAGCCTGCGCTGCTTTTTGACGCGCATAACGCAGCATTGGCGGCGTTCCTTCCGGGGTCGCCATCTCATGAAACCATTTGACATAATCTCCATACATTTTTATTTGCTCAATGGCTTGCGGAGCCCCGACCTGACGTAATTCATGCGGACGGTCCGCTGTCAAAACGAGCAGGGGCACTCTGCTGTAAAAAGCCTCTACCACAGCCGGATAATAATTTGCAGCAGCCGTTCCTGATGTACATACCAGTGCTACCGGCCGTTTTGATTTTTTCGCTAATCCCAATGCAAAAAAGGCTGCTGACCTTTCATCGATAACAATCCATTCTTTGATAGATGGATGCTCTCTAAACACCAGCGCCAGCGGAGTGGACCTGGAGCCGGGAGAAATAACAACATCCGTCATCCCATTCCTCGCCAGCTCGTCAATAAAGTTTGCAGTATAACGTGTTAAGCTTTCTGTATAATTCATTTCTCTAATCCACTCCTAAAACAGATAACATCGGCATCAATTTAATATTAGTCTCTTCATATTCACTTTCCGGAATCGAATCCTCGACAATTCCGCACCCTGCAAACAGGGAAGCTTCGTCCTTTTGGATAAGTGCGGAACGTAAGGCGACAGCAAATTCTCCATGATTATTACTGTCCATCCAGCCGATAGGTGCTCCGTACCAGCCCCGGTCCAATAATTCATTTTCCCGGATAAACGCTAACGCTTCCTGTCTCGGCGTTCCGCCAAGAGCAGGCGTCGGATGCAGACCGCTGATAATGGAAAAAATACGATGGTTTTTTTTCAGTTTTGCACGCACCGGCGTATATAAATGTTGAAGTGTTTTATATTGATGCACAGCCGGTTCAGACGGAACATTAACATCTGTACAGTAAGCCTCCATCGTATTGCGGATCATCTGCACGACATAATCATGCTCCTCGCGGTTTTTTGGGTCTCTAAACAGATTATCAGCGATTTGCTCGTCCTCTTCCATTGTCTCTCCGCGTGGTGCTGTACCGGCTAAACAGGTAGAAAGTACTTCGTCATCTTTCACTTTAACGAGACGCTCCGGCGTTGCTCCAAGGAAACAATCCTCTCCCATTTCATAGCCAAACACATAGGTATTTGGCTGCGTATCTACAAGACGCTTGAGAATGTCGGGAATGTTTGCTGATTGATTAAAATGCAGCCGTACCTCTCTTGCCAGCACAATTTTATCAACTGCCGTATTTTTCATCACATCTGTAGCCTTTTTAATTGTTTCCTTCCATTGTTCCGGATCAATCTCTGTTTTACGTTGAATGTGCAATACATATCCATCCCTCTTATTCTCTGCATTATTCAGCAGGGTCTGACGATGGTCTTGTAATTGCTCCAATACACCGGCATACGTTTCGTCTGTGCAGATGAAGCGATTTAGGGTAAGGTAATAATTCCCTTCTGCATGAGTTAGAATATAATTTGGAATAGAAAAATGACTGCAGGGAAAGTTTTCCCACAGCTTTGTCTGGGGCTTTAACGGGTCAAAAGAAAAACCTCCAAGTGCGACAACCCCAGTACCTGAAACATGATAGGGGTTATAAATAACAGCATCACTTAATAAAGCATGCCATTCCTGCTCCACTTGTTCATAGCGAGATGGAGAATCTTTAGCAGATAATTCAAAAGCATGCCCCGCCCCCGCCATTTGAAAATCTTCATTTGCACTGGACCAAAATGTACGAGGAAGCTTTAAATCAGCCGCTTTTTCTAAAAATCTATATAAATTAACTGGATTTATTTTTTCCGTATAACTAAACAGTTTGTTTTTTTGATCTGTATGAACGGACTGTATAGCAGCTTCCAATTCAGCAGTAAACTGTTTTTCTTTTACTTCGATCATGTTGATAAACCTCCGTAATAGGTACGTGTTCAAGAATCACAAAAGAGATAACCTCTTTTTTATTATACTTCTTGAACATCCTTTCATAAGTTGGACAGGTATTTTTTATCCTCTCCTATTTTATGCCCTTTTCGTTACTTTCTCAAGAAAAGCCTACTAATTCGTTTAAATCTGCTATGCTTTTCTCATTTTCCATCCATAACTGTCTGTTCCTCCCGCAAAATAGGTTTGACACGTCTCTGTCCCTTATCTAAAATAAATACGATATTGTTTTTTAGGAGGAAGCAGGTAATGACGACGAAAGATTCGGCTGATATAAAAGAATTACTGAATGAACGGGAAGGATTTCATAAATGGTGGCGGTTAATCCGGCCGCATACACTGACAGCATCCTTTGTCCCTGTTTTTGTCGGGACAATGATTGCTTTTAATGAAGGTACCATTGATTGGCTGCTGTTTTTTGCGATGATGGTTGCCTCTTTACTGATTCAGGCAGCTACCAATATGTTTAATGAATACTACGATTTTGTACGCGGATTAGATAACGATCAATCGGTCGGAATCAGCGGTTCAATTGTCCGGGACGGGATGCACCCAAAGCGGATTCGTAACATTGCTTTACTTTTTTATGCTATATCCGTTGGAATCGGTGTATACATATGTATCGCATCGAGCTGGTGGATTGCAATTATTGGTTTATTTTGCATGGCAATCGGTTATTTATATACTGGAGGTCCTATTCCGATTTCCTACACACCTTTTGGAGAATTGTTCTCTGGTGTGCTGATGGGATCCGTCATTATTGGGATCACCTATTATATTCAAACGGCTTCCGTTACGACGGAAATGATCTGGATTTCCCTTCCAATTACGATATTTATCGGCTGTATTAACTTTGCCAACAATATCCGGGATCGTGATGGAGATGAGAGAGGCGGAAGAAAAACCATTGCCGTGCTTCTTGGCAGACCAAAATCAATCAAGCTGCTTGCTTTGCTGTTTATTGTTTCATTTTCAATCACTATTATTCTTATACTGACAGGCGCTCTGCCCTTATGGTCTTTCCTTACTTTACTGAGTATTCCACCGGCAGCCAGTGTCATCATCCAATTTAAGGGGAAGACAAAAGCAATTGAAATGATGCCGGCAATGGCAAAAACAGCGAAAACAAATACAATTTACGGGATGCTGTTAGGTCTCTCTTTGTTAATTTCCGGATTGTTCTAAAACGAAACTTCACGCAGTAGGGGTTTTTACGGACAGTTCTCTGTGAGAAAAGTGCTTGTTCAAAAAGTCCGATAAAAATTTGATATGTCATGTTGATTGGGCTTTTTGAACATCGTTTATAAGCATTTGTGGATAAATCATTTAGAAAGCATTCCTGTAATGAAGAAATATGAGGGGAAATGAGCGTAGAATCAATTTTACAGAAAAGAATCCCCCTTGGTAGTATAGAGAGTGTCATCGCGGTGA
>NZ_JBHSFT010000038.1:0-24612 GCF_042654105.1 Oceanobacillus aidingensis
AATCTTCGTAAAGAAGCATTACGAATAACCGCAGGGACTGCGGGGCTAGCCTAATCCATAACTGACCAATGGGTTGGTGTTCTTAGGAATCTCCTACTTCAAGCAATCGTTAAGTTTGCTAAGTGGGGGTAGTTCAATCCAAAAATCGTTAGACATTATTTCTAAGAATAAGTGTTAAATAGCTTAATTTTGCACACAAGAATTGACAGACTTTTCTCTTTCAATTGTCTATACTTTTCATCATATATTACTTCCTTTCTATGAATTTCATGATCAGCAACGTACGCAGAAGATGATAATCTCTTCTGATTAGCAGCAATTTAGGGGGTGCAACAGAGATTGTCTATTTACTTAGACGTTATTTGGGCATTAAATTTTATGGTAGATTTAATGCTGCTGATGCTCGTACAAATACTTGCCCGGAAACCAGTCAAACGAAGGCGCTTATTTCTTGGTGCATTTATTGCTTCCTGCATTGTTCCACTGACGATTTTGTATCCAAATTCGTTTTTTAACCATGTTGCCGGCAAGCTTCTCTATTCGGTTATTATTATTTTCAGCACATTTGGATTTAAGAGTTTGTATCGCTTTATTAAGCTGACATTCCTCTTTTATTTTGTATCCTTTGCCATTGGAGGAGGGTTAATGGCAATCCATTTTTTCCTGCAGCGTCCGGTGACCGTTTCCCTGGAGGGGATAATCACTTTTAATCAAGGCTATGGCGACCCTGTCAGCTGGATTTTTGTTATCACCTGCTTCCCGATTATTTGGTATTTTACAAAGAGACGAATGGACGAGCACGTTGGAGAACAAGTGAAATATGACGAAATGTACAAGGTGATATTGACAATGAATCATCAGTCTTTTGAATCCATTGGCTATATCGACAGCGGGAATCAGCTTGTCGATCCGTTAACCAGACAACCTGTCGTCATTTGTGATCAGCCGTTTTTAAAGCAATGGTTCGATGATGAAGAGTGGGAGGAGCTGAAAAATGTGAAAGAGCATTTGGATTTCAGCCAGCTGCCAAAGAAATGGGAGGATAAGCTGCATTTGATTCCTTATCAGGGAGTAGATGGTTCGCATTCTTTTATGCTCGCCATTCGTGCTGAGGAACTGACTATCTTTTATAATAAGGAGGTTCTGCAGGCTGCAAATGTATTCATTGGGATTCAATTTGGAGTATTGGAAAGGGATGGGCAATATCATTGCTTGCTGCATCCCCTCATCATTAAGCAATCTATCATACAATCTGCATAAAGGAGTGTGCGTCAAGTGGCTACTTGGAAATTCAAATTAAAATTACGCTGGTATCAATTTCTCAAAAAGATTGGATTAAAGCCAAAGGAAATTTATTATATTGGCGGAAGCGAGGCATTGCCCCCGCCGCTGACAAAGCAGGAAGAACAGGAATTGCTAAAAAAACTGCCTGAAGGAGATAAAGCGGCAAGATCAATGCTGATTGAAAGAAATCTGAGATTAGTTGTTTATATTGCCAGAAAATTTGAAAACACAGGAATTAATATCGAAGACCTGATTAGTATTGGTACGATTGGGCTGATTAAGGCAGTGAATACATTTAATCCAGAAAAAAAGATTAAGCTGGCAACCTATGCTTCCCGCTGTATTGAAAATGAAATCTTAATGTATCTGCGCAGAACGAATAAATTAAAGACAGAGGTTTCCTTTGATGAACCGCTGAATATTGATTGGGACGGCAATGAACTTTTATTGTCGGATGTGCTGGGGACAGAGGAAGATATTATTACAAAAAGTATTGAATCAAATGTGGATAAATCCTTGCTAAAATCAGCATTAGGCAAATTAAATGCACGTGAAAAACAGATTATGGAGCTGCGCTTTGGATTGATTGGCGATGATGAAAAAACGCAAAAAGATGTAGCGGATATGCTCGGAATTTCCCAGTCTTATATTTCCCGTTTAGAGAAGAAAATTATACGTCGATTAAAAAAAGAATTTAATAAAATGGTTTAACTTGATATATCAATTGTTCGCCGCATAGGTTGACTTTTTTTACATGATTTTCCTGCATAAAAACTTTTCCCGGGGAGATACTGTCCTTGAACAGCATCTAAGATTGGGGAGGTTTTCGGGAATGGCAAGACATAAAGTTGAAATATGCGGGGTTGATACATCCAAACTTCCAGTACTTAAAAACGAAGAAATGAAAAAACTATTTATCCGGCTGCAAGAAGAAAATGATATTATTGCCCGGGAAGAATTGGTAAACGGCAATTTACGCCTTGTTCTTAGTGTTATTCAGCGTTTTAATAACCGGGGAGAATATGTCGATGATTTATTTCAGGTCGGTTGTATTGGTTTAATGAAATCAATCGATAATTTTGATTTGTCCCATAATGTACGTTTTTCTACCTATGCTGTTCCGATGATCATCGGTGAAATCAGAAGGTACTTGCGGGATAATAATCCAATTCGTGTATCCAGATCGTTACGTGATATTGCTTACCGGGCTCTGCAGGTCAGGGAACAATTAATCAGTAAAACATCCAAGGACCCATCTCCAGCAGAAATCGCCAAGGAAATGGGAGTGGAACAGGCTGATATTGTCTTTGCGCTGGATGCCATCCAAGACCCTGTTTCGCTTTTTGAACCAATTTACAATGATGGCGGCGATCCGATTTTTGTCATGGATCAGCTGAGCGATGAAAAAGATAAAGATTCCTCCTGGGTTGATAAGCTATCACTAAAAGAAGGAATGCACAGATTGAATGCTAGAGAAAAGATGATATTAAATAAACGCTTTTTTCAAGGGAAAACACAAATGGAAGTGGCGGATGAGATTGGCATATCCCAAGCACAAGTGTCCAGACTTGAAAAAGGAGCTATCCATCAGATGAATAAGCAAATGTTTGAATAAGGAATTAAAAGCCTTGTCCCCGCGGCAAGGCTTTTTGCATGCAAAAATAACTGTTTCCTTTTTATTTTCCATGAAAAAAAGCATGTTCCAATGCATAGGATAAGAAGAGGAGGGAGCTGGCATGGTGAAACTATCTGAACTGCAAATAAAAGAATTGATTGTAATGGATGATGGAACAAGGTTAGGGCATATCATTGACTTAGAGATAGATGGAAGAACCGGAAGAATCATTGCAATTATTGCGGAAGCCAAAGGGAAAAAATCAGGCATGTTTGCGAAAGCAGGCGAGCTTTTTATCGCCTGGGAAAAAATTGTTCGGATTGGGGAAGATGTTATTTTAGTCGAGAAAGTAAAAGGGCCGGATCTTTATACCGAAGATTAAGAAGAAATTATCGATATAATGTGTTAAAATAAGACACAAATTTGAATTTAAGATAATGTTCAATAGGAGAAATTATAGGGAAAAGAGGGAAAAACATGGAGCCATTTCAGCTTAAAAGTGAGACAAGACTTCATTTATCTTCATTGGAGGAAGAAATTCCAGGTCTGGTAGCAGGCTTTACAACAAAAAATGGCGGTGTAAGTAAGGGGGCTTATAAGCAATTAAATATGGGGCTCCATGTATTGGACGACGAGAATAAGGTGCTGGAAAATCGGCGGATTCTGAGCAAGGAATTAAATATTCCCCTGAACCGCTGGGTTTGCGGTGAACAAGTACATGGAACAAGCATCCATTTTACAGGGGAAGAAGATGCGGGAAAGGGCAGTATTTCCTTTGATTCCGGTATATCCGGCGTCGATGGATTAATTATCAATGAGGCGGATTCTCTCCTCGGCACGGCTTTTTTCGCAGACTGTGTTCCATTATTTTTTGCAGACCCGACCAAAAGAATAGCGGGTATTGCTCACGCCGGCTGGAAAGGAACAGTCGGTCAGATCGCCCGGGAAATGGTACAGAAATTGAAAGAAGCCGGTGCCTCTATAGAGAATCTGAAAGTTGTGATAGGCCCGAGTATTTCCAAAGAAAACTACGTTGTTGACGATGTTGTTTTATCACATCTAACTGGTGAACAGAAACAAAAATTTACGAAAGAAATATCGCCAAATCAATATTTCATCGATTTAAAAGAGCTTAATGTCGATATCCTTGTACAATCTGGCGTCTTTCGTCATAATATAGAGGTAACAAAATATTGTACATTACAAGATGAGAGGCTATTCTTTTCTCATCGGCGCGATAATGGAAAAACAGGAAGAATGCTCGCGTTTATCGGATTTGAGAAACAGAAGAAGTAATGGAGGATAAGAATGGTTGCAGTAAAAGAAAATCTAATGGAAATTCAAGCAGATATCGAGCAGGCTGCAAGGAGAGCAGGCAGAAATAAAGAAGATATTAATATTATCGCAGTGACGAAATATGTTACAATAGAACGAGCTAAAGAAGCATTATCTGCCGGGATAGTTCATCTGGGTGAAAATAGAAATGAAGGATTTTTAGCGAAATTTGAAGAGATCAGGGACAGTGCCACTTGGCATTTCATTGGCTCCCTGCAATCCAGAAAAGTAAAAGATATGATACATCATATTGATTATATTCATTCACTAGACAGAAAATCTTTGGCGAAAGAGATTAATAAGCGGGCAGAAAAAACAGTGCCCTGCTTTGTTCAAGTCAATGTGAGCGGAGAAGAATCGAAACACGGATTAGATGAAGGAGAAGTTGAATCGTTTATTAAAGATTTAGCGGCATTTGAGCATATACAGGTGGCAGGTTTAATGACGATGGCTCCGCATGTCGATAATCCGGAAGAAACCCGGCCGCTGTTTAGAAAATTGCGTTTGCTGAGAGACCGTATAAAGGGGCTTGGTTTAGACTATGCACCATGTGAATACCTGTCTATGGGAATGAGCAATGATTATGAAATTGCTGTAGAAGAAGGTGCAACACATATTCGGATAGGTACCAAGCTGGTCGGCAGCGAATTATAAAGTGAGGTGCAGTAAATGAGCTTTAAAAAGAAGCTTAAAAATTATTTCACGATGGACGATGAATATGAGTATGAATATGCCGAGGAAGAACAAAAAGAAGAAATACCCCAGGTTCAGGAAAAAACAGCAGGAAGCAAAAATGTTGTGAACCTTTCCAGTATACAAAATACGAATTCAAAGGTTGTATTAGCTGAGCCGAGAAATTATAATGAAGCTCAGGACATCGCAGATAATATTGTTAACAGACGAGCTGTAATCATTAATCTGCAGCGTGTGGATCGTCAGCAGGCAAAGCGGATCGTTGATTTTCTGAGCGGAACGGTTTATGCCGTAAAAGGAGATATTCAAAAATTAGGATCAGAAACATTCCTGTGTACGCCGGATAATGTAGAAGTATCCGGCAGTATTTCTGAAATGTTATATGAGCAGGAAGATTATGATAAAGGATGGTAGCAGGAGATGTTGGCACAAATCGTTTCACTAATAAGCTTTGGTTTAAACATTTATAGCTTTGCACTAATCGTGTATATTTTTATGTCCTGGTTCCCTGGAGCCAGAGAATCTCAATTTGGAGAATTACTCGGAAAAATTTGTGAGCCTTACTTAGAAATTTTCCGTAAGTTTATTCCGCCGCTTGGTATGATTGATTTTTCTCCAATTGTTGCGATATTATTATTGCATTTTGCAAGAATGGGATTTATCCAATTTGCAATGATGCTTTAGGCTTGAAGGAAAGGAATGACCATGGAAGTTTATCAGCATTTTCGAAAAGAAGAACAGCCATTTATTGATCAGGTTCTTTCATGGAAAGACCAGGTGGAGCGATCGTATATTCCAAAATTGACTGATTTTTTGGATCCGCGCGAACAAGAAATCGTGCAGATGCTGTTAGGCACTAATCACGACGAGCTTCAGGCAGCTGCTTTTGGCGGATCCGAGTACAGTGAACGAAAAAGAATGGTGATTGCTCCTATTTATGAAAGCATTACAGAAGATATGTTTCAAGTAGAGCTGCTGGAGGCATCTTACCCGGAGAAATTTGTAAGTCTGGAGCATCGGGATGTAATGGGTGCTTTTTTATCACAGGGTGTGAAGCGAAAAAAATTAGGAGATATTACAGCAGCAGATGGGAAAATTCATTTACTTGCAGCGGGAGAGGTCGTCCCTTTTATCAAGATGAATTTAACATCTATTAAGAAATCTCGTATATCTTTCAAAGAACAGCCGCTCACTTCGCTGGTTACAGAAAAAAAAGCCTGGAAAGAATATGATAAAACTATTTCTTCCCTGCGTTTAGATACAGTTGTTAAAGAAATATATGGTGTCTCCCGAAAAGACGCTGCTGCTTTGATTCAAAAACTGCTCGTAAAGGTAAATTACCGGGTAGTAGATGATGTGAAATTCCAATTACAAGAAGGGGACATGCTCTCTGTACGCGGAAAAGGCAGAAGTAAAATTACAGCGATACGCGGGAGAACCAAGAAAGATAAAATCAAAATGACGGCGGCAATTTTGCAATAAATGCTGGAAATTTAGCTGGAATTATTGAATAATAAAGAGAGAAATCGGAAGCTCAAGCAAGCACCGATTAGGGAGGTGGAGATGGTGGCACTATCACCATTAGATATTCATAATAAAGAGTTTGCAAGAGGATGGAAAGGCTATGACGTGGATGAAGTAAATAAATTTCTTGATCAAGTGATGAAGGATTATGAAATTGTTATACGTGAAAGAGATGAACTGGATCAAAAAGCGAAAGAGCTTCAGGAACGATTAGGACACTTTACGAACATTGAAGAAACATTAAATAAATCTATTCTGGTTGCTCAGGAAACAGCAGAAGATATTAAAGGCAGTGCGCAAAAAGAAGCAAAATTAATTGTGAAAGAAGCAGAAAAAAATGCTGACCGTATTGTCAACGAAGCATTAAGTAAAGCGCGTAAAATATCCCTTGATGTGGAAGAGTTGAAAAAGCAGGCAAAAGTATTCCGATCAAGAATGCGCATGCTTGTGCAGGCTCAATTAGAAATGCTCGGTACAGATGATTGGGAAGAATTATTTGATACTGAAGTGGATGAAGATTTAGAATTGATGGAGCATGAATCTTAAAGGCTTGACTTAGGCTTGTATATTACATATAATTCATACAAGTATCATGTTTTTTGACATTTAATTTATGCTAAAAATTTCATAATCACTATCGTTATACAATGAAAGAGAAAGTATAGAAGATGACTCTGTGTAAGCGAGTCAGGGGCGGTGGAAGCCTGATACAGAAGTCTTTTAGAAAATCACTCTGGAGTAGCTATTATGAAAATAATGTAGTAATAGCCGGCTGTCCACGTTACGGATTTCGAGTGAATTTAATGCCGGGCATTAAATTTATAAGGGTGGTACCGCGAGTCTTCTCGTCCCTTTAGGGATTAGAGGACTCTTTTTGTATATAAAAATTTAATCTACGATGTGTCATGAAAATAACAGGAGGGAATATCTTGGAATATAAACAAACATTATTAATGCCGAAAACAGCTTTTCCAATGCGTGGGAATCTTCCAAATAAAGAGCCGGAGCGCCAACAGAAATGGGAAGAAAGTGAACAATATCAAAAAAACTTAGAACGTACAAAGGACAGAGCCTTATTTATTTTACATGATGGACCGCCTTATGCGAATGGAGATATCCATATCGGTCATGCACTGAATAAAATCTTAAAGGATTTTATTGTCCGTTATAAGTCCATGACAGGCTATTATGCACCATATGTTCCAGGCTGGGATACACACGGGTTGCCGATTGAAACAGCATTAGCGAAAAAGAAAGTAAAAAGGAAAGAAATGTCTGTTGCAGAATTCCGCAAGCTTTGTGAAGAATATGCACTTGGACAAATTGACAGCCAGCGTACACAATTTAAAAAATTAGGTGTACGTGGTGATTGGGATAATCCATATATCACCTTAACGAAGGATTATGAAGCTTCTCAAATTAAGGTGTTTGGAGAAATGGCACGAAAAGGCTATATTTATAAAGGACTTAAGCCGGTATATTGGTCTCCGTCTTCTGAATCTGCCCTTGCAGAAGCAGAAATCGAATATCAAGATAAACGCTCTCCATCTATCTATGTTTCCTTCGAAGTAACGGATGGAAAAGATGTGCTTGACGGCGGCGAGAAGATTATTATCTGGACGACAACTCCTTGGACGCTTCCAGCGAACTTAGGAATCAGCTTACATCCTGATTTAAGCTATGTAGTAGCACAAGTAAATGATGAAAAATATGTCATTGCAGAAGCTTTATTAGAAGATGTGAAAGAAGTATTAGGCTGGGAAGATGTAACAGTTGTGAAGAAATTCAAAGGGCAGGAAGCGGATCGTGTAGAAGCACAGCATCCATTTTACAATCGTAAATCCCTTGTTATGCTTGGAGAACATGTTACAACTGATGCGGGGACTGGATGTGTTCATACAGCTCCTGGTCACGGGGAAGATGACTTCTATGTTTGCCGCAGATATGGAATCGATGCATTTTGCCCAGTGGATGAAAAGGGTGTCTTTACGAGTGAAGCGCCAGGATTTGAAGGTTTATTTTACGATGCAGCAAATAAAGTTATCACAGAACAATTGGATGAGAATGGCGCCTTATTAAAATTAGAATTTATCACACACTCTTATCCGCATGACTGGAGAACAAAGAAACCAACTATCTTCCGTGCAACTTCCCAGTGGTTTGCATCTATTAAAGATTTCCGTCAGGATATTCTTGATGAAATTAAAAAAGTGCATTGGTATCCGCATTGGGGAGAAACAAGACTTTATAATATGGTGAGAGACCGTGAGGATTGGTGTATTTCCAGACAGCGTGCCTGGGGAGTTCCGATTCCAGTATTTTATGGGGAAGACGGAACAGCAATCATTACAGATGAAACGATTTCGCATGTATCCGAGCTCTTCCGTGAACATGGGTCCAATGTCTGGTTTGAAAGAGAAGCGAAGGATTTATTGCCGGATGGATTTACATCAGAGCATAGCCCAAATGGCAAGTTTACTAAAGAAGTCGATATTATGGACGTATGGTTTGATTCAGGCTCCTCACATGAAGGTGTACTGATGAACTGGGAAGAACTCGATCGTCCGGCTGATGTATATTTAGAAGGAAGTGATCAGTATCGCGGCTGGTTTAACTCTTCATTATCTACTTCCGTCGCAGTAACGGGTAAAGCGCCATTTAAAAATATTATCAGTCATGGGTTCGCCCTGGATGGAAATGGCCGCAAGATGAGTAAGTCATTAGGAAATACGGTTGATCCGTCCAAAGTACAAAAACAATTAGGTGCTGATATTTTGCGTCTGTGGGTTTCCAGCGTGGATTATCAGGCAGATGTGCGTATCTCGGATGCTATTTTAAAACAGACTTCAGAAAGCTATCGTAAAATCCGGAATACCTTCCGTTTCTTACTGGCGAACCTTGCTGATTTTGATCCTAGCAAAGATCGCGTGAAGGATGAAGAATTGCAGGAAGTAGACCGTTATATGCTTTATCGTCTGCAGCAGATCTTAAATAATGCACGTGATAATTATGAGCACTTTGAATTTGCACCAGTAATCAGCCAAGTCCATAATTTCTGTGCTGTTGATTTAAGCTCCTTCTATTTAGATTTTGCGAAGGATATCCTGTATATTGAAGCTGCAGACCACCCGCGCCGCCGCAGTCTTCAAACAGGCTACTATGAAATTTTAACAACACTTGTGAAATTGCTTGCTCCAATTATTCCGCATACAACGGAAGAAGTTTGGGAATACATTCCTGGAGTGGAGGAAGAAACGGTTCACTTAACAGATATTCCTGAGCCGCGGGAGGTTGCAGGTGCAAAAGGCATTGTCGGAAAATGGGATCACTTTATGGAAGTAAGAGATGATGTTCTGAAAGCACTCGAAGAAGCAAGAAGCGAAAAGGTTATCGGGAAATCATTGGAAGCTAAAATTACAATCGTGCCGCTTGATGAAGAAACGAAGCAGGTGCTTGAAAACATTTCGCATCTGCATCAATACTTTATTGTTTCAGAAGCAGTTATCGCAGATGAAAAAGGAACAGGCAAAGCATATGATTATGTTGAGGTTGCTGTTGAAAAACATCCTGGAGAAACGTGTGAACGCTGCTGGGTTGTTTCAGAAACAGTAGGCGAAGACAAAGATCATCCAACACTATGTGCTAGATGTGCCAGTGTTGTCAAAGAAAATTATGAGAATTAAAAAACAGGAGCCAGCTTTCTCAAAAGCTGGCTCCTGTTTTTACATATCTGCAAATTTTAAATGCTAATTATTGTATTTTTCTTTACAATTATAAAAATTACCAGTAGACTTAATTTGTAAACTGAATAAGTATTATGCACTGGGGGAGCTGTTAAGCTGAGAAAGACATTCTGTATTGACCCTTGGCACCCGAACTAGATAATCCTAGCGTGGGGAATGTGCAGTCGATAAGGAATTAGATAATTTATCCATTTATCAATAAATCTATCAAAGGCTGCATTCTATGGAATGGGCTCTTTTTTTTATTGAATATATTCCCCATTTCGCTTGTATCTTTTAAGCTTGATGATCAGGAAGGGCCGCTAAGAAGCTTGGCATAACAGGGAGCAGCTCCTGCAACAAGTAATTTGTTCATTGGAGGTGACGAAATTGAAGAAACAGTGGGCGTTTATCGATACAGGATTCCGTGGTGCTGCATGGAACATGGCTTTTGATGAGTGCTTGATCAATTGGCATCAAGAAGGTAAAATTCCGCCTACATTACGTTTTTATGGCTGGGAAAAGCCCAGTTTATCGATTGGCTACTTTCAAAAAGTCGATAAGAAAATTGATCTGGAAGCAGTGGAGCGCCATCAGTGTCAGTTCGTCCGTCGTTTGACCGGCGGCAGTGCTGTGCTTCATGACGATGAATTAACGTATAGTCTGGTTATTACAGAGAGTGATCCAGATATTCCTGTATCTGTACAAGAGGCCTACCATGTACTGGCAGAAGGAATATTTGAAGGATATCGCAATTTAGGGATTCCTGCAGAATATGCAACACTGGACAGAGAAAGTGCCAGAGGAAGGACAGCAATATGCTTCGAAAAACCTGCGTTCTATGAAATGGTTGTTGACGGTAAAAAGCTTTCTGGAAACGCACAGACAAGGAAAAAAGGTGTATTGATGCAGCATGGGTCTATTCCTATGAGCATGAATACAAACATGCTTTTTGATTTATTTGTATTCTCTTCCGAAAAAATAAGAGAACGAAGCCGGGCAGCATTTTCTAAAAAAGCGGTGACGATTAATCAATTAACGAATCGAGAGCATCGGTATGATATGCTGACGGATGCATTCAAAGAAGGGTTCAAGGAAGGTTTAGGTTTAGAATTTCATCCTCTGCAATTAACCAAGGCTGAGTGGGATGAAGTAGAGCAATTAGCACAATCAAAGTATGAAACGGAAGCGTGGAATATCAACTCAAACAAGGAGCGTGCTGGCATTGGCTAAACAATCAGAATATATTCGTAAACCAGAATGGCTGAAAACAAAAATCAACACCAATGAATCATACAAAAAATTAAAGAACTTAATGCGGGATAAACGGCTGAACACAGTTTGTGAGGAAGCAAAGTGTCCGA
Source organism: Oceanobacillus aidingensis (assembly GCF_042654105.1). Taxonomy (NCBI): domain Bacteria; kingdom Bacillati; phylum Bacillota; class Bacilli; order Caryophanales; family Bacillaceae; genus Oceanobacillus; species Oceanobacillus aidingensis. The sequence continues at coordinate 11,538 of NZ_JBHSFT010000038.1, forward strand.
ATATTTATGAATGCTGGAGCGAGCGAAAAACGGCAACTTTCATGATTTTAGGAGATACCTGTACACGCGGCTGCCGATTCTGTGCCGTAAAAACTGGTCTTCCAAGCGGAGTTGACCTGGGAGAACCAAAGCGGGTCGCTGACTCTGTTGAAATTATGGGATTAAAGCATGTCGTTATAACAGCAGTTGCGCGTGATGACCTGGAGGACGGGGGAGCTGCTGTTTTTGCCAACACAGTCCGTGCAGTTCGTCATCAGAATCCAGGCTGTACAATAGAAGTTCTCCCTTCGGATATGAAAGGGGACTATGAAAGCTTACATACACTGATGGACAGCGAACCGGATATTTTCAATCATAATATTGAAACGGTGAGACGTTTAACGAAACGTGTTCGGGCAATTGCAAGATATGACCGGTCCTTGCAGCTGTTACAGCGTGTTAAAGAAATTGCTCCGGACACTCCTGTGAAATCAAGTATTATGGTAGGCTTGGGAGAAACAAAAGAAGAACTTATCGAGGCAATGGATGACCTGCGGGCGCATGATGTGGATATAGTTACTATCGGGCAATATTTACAGCCGACCAAAAAGCATTTAAATGTGGAACGGTACTATCATCCCGATGAGTTTGAAGAATTGAAAAATATCGCCCTTGAAAAAGGCTTCTCGCATTGTGAAGCTGGACCGTTAGTACGCTCCTCCTACCACGCGGATGAACAAGTAAGCCAGTCAGCCGCCCAAAGGCGAATTAAATATATGAAAGGCTATGAGTCACAGGAAGATACAAAGGTTGATTTTCAATTTTAAATGATATATTTTCTGATAATATTCCTCTCTGCCCGTTTATAAAACGGCCGGAGGGGATTTTTTATATGCTCATATGCTTACGAACCGATGAATGCAGCTGTCAGAAAGAAGGAAAGCCGTATTGTTTCTTGAAAATTACCAGCAGAAAGGATAAGATAAAGAAAGCTTGGTAAACGAACCCTGAAAAGGCGCAGATTTGCTTTAGATTGGAGAAATGAACATGTGGAGATATTATCTGATTACACTTGTCCTGATTGGGATAGACCAATGGACAAAATGGCTTGTTGCTGCACGAATGGAAATAGGTGAATCAATCCCGATTGTGGAGGACTTCTTTTATATTACCTCACATCGGAATTCAGGAGCAGCATGGGGTATTTTAGAAGGACAAATGACGTTATTTTACATTATTACGGTTATTGTGATTGCCGGGTTAATATACTTTTTACATACACATGGAAAACAGGACCGCCTGATTGCTGTCGGGGTCAGTGTATTGATTGGAGGGGCGGTCGGGAATTTCATCGACCGTATTTTATATCAAGAAGTAGTAGACTTTGCAAACTTCTATATTTTTAATTATAATTTTCCGATATTCAACGTCGCAGATGCATCTCTTACAATTGGTGTGGTGATTGTGATGATTGCAATTATTTTGGATGAGAGAAAGCGGGGGAAAGAGAAAAAATGACAGTAAACCAGCATACAGTGACAGAAACAGAGCATAAAAAAAGAGTGGATAAAATACTGGCGGATGTGCTGCATGAATATTCGCGTTCTCAAATTCAGGGCTGGATTGAAGAAGGCAATGTCAAGCTGAATGGAGAAGCAGTGAAAGCAAATCAAAAATGCCAAACCGGAGAAAGCCTTACATGGGAAATACCTGAAACCAAACCGCTTGTTTTAGAACCGGAAAATATTCCTTTAGATATCGTTTATGAAGATGAGGACCTGCTGGTGGTGAATAAAGCAAAAGGGATGGTTGTCCATCCTTCTGCAGGTCATCATACCGGGACATTGGTCCATGCGTTATTATATCATTGCACTGATTTATCAGGAATTAACGGTGTGGAGCGCCCCGGGATTGTCCACCGTCTCGATATGGATACGAGCGGACTTTTAGTTGTTGCGAAGAATGACTACGCCCATCAGTATCTATCAGAGCAGCTGCAGGAAAAGACATTAAAAAGAACGTATGAAGCAATTGTTCATGGAGAAATTGGCCATGAGACCGGGTTAATCGATGCACCGATCGGCAGAGATCCGAAAGACCGTCAAAAAATGGGGATCGTTGAAAACGGCAAACAGGCGGTTACTCATTTTCGCGTGCTCGAACGTTTCCCTGACTATACGCATGTGGAATGCCAATTAGAGACTGGCAGAACACATCAAATTCGTGTGCATATGCAATATATTGGTTTTCCGATTGTAGGCGACCCCAAATACGGTCAGCGGAAATCGTTAGATGTCCAAGGGCAGGCTCTGCACGCGAAGCAAATTGCTTTTATCCATCCGAGGACAGAGCAGCAGATGGAATTTGAAGCAGCACCGCCTGCTGTCTTCATGGAAGCACTCGACCAAATCCGCAAAATGTATTGACAGGCTCGTCATATTCTGACATAATAAGTAACAACAAATAAAGACCTTTAACAATAGTCCTGTGAGGCTAGGAAGGCTGCGATTAGCAAGTTTGCTTACGGTACACGTATGCCCTTTTCCATCAGCAGGAAAAGGGCATTTTTATGCAATTTGGAAGGGGCGGGCTAATTTGAAGAAAAAAACAGAGATTCTTGATGCTGCAGCGATAAATAGAGCATTGACCAGGATGTCCCATGAAATCCTGGAAAAGAACAAAGGCGGAGAGAACCTTGTTTTAATTGGAATCAAAACAAGAGGCGTTCCACTGGCGAAAAACATTCAAGAAAAAATCAAGCAAATTGAAGACATCGAAGTTCCGTTTGGCGAATTAGATATTACCATGTACCGGGATGATTTGGAAAAAAAGGATCATCACGAAGAACCGCGAATCAACTCGGTTTCTATTGATATGGACATAACGAACAAACAGGTCATTCTGATTGACGATGTTCTTTATACAGGCAGAACTGTCCGTGCGGCAATGGATGCTGTAATGGATGTCGGCAGACCGGCGACGATTCAGCTTGGGGCTTTGGTAGACCGCGGGCACCGCGAGCTGCCTATTCGGGCTGACTATGTTGGCAAGAATATACCTACTTCTGAGCAAGAAATTGTTGTTGTTCAGCTGAGTGAAAAAGATCAAGTAGATCTTGTTTCTATTTATGAAAAGAATACATGATAACTTTTAATCAGATCCAGAGAGATTTGAAAGGTTGTTCAGAATAGCGAATGCTTATAGGGTATTCGTCTAGCTCTCTGCAGCCTTTGCAGGGAGCTTTTTTTTAGGAAGTTCAAAAAGTCACTAAATGATAAATGAAGAGCCCTTTAGTTGACTTGCTTTATCCGATGGGGCTGCGGTTACCGATGTTGTCAGGTTAATGAATTTTATTAATTTTGATATAGATAGTAATAAAACCTATCTAGCGTAGTGTTTTTCCGCAGCGGTCGCGCTAACCTGACAACATTGCTGCGATTACTCGTCCCATCAAAACCCGTTAGCAACTTTTTGAACATATATATTTGTATAATGAAAATCAATTTTAAAGAATGACACCAAAGAGGGAGAGATGAATCGTGAAACATTTTATTTCGATGCAGCAGCTGTCGAAGGAAACGATGAATCAAATTCTGAAAGAAGCCGAATTGATAAGAAAATCACCAAGAACCATGAATAAACAGTTATTTGCTGCCAACCTGTTCTTTGAACCAAGTACAAGAACGAAAATGAGCTTTGAAGTTGCACAGAAAAAAATTGGTTTAGAGATGCTCGATTTTCATACCGAAGCTTCCAGCCTTGTCAAGGGAGAGTCCTTATATGACACAGCGAAAACCTTTGAAGCGATTGGTGCCAATGTGTTAGTCGTCCGTCATCCATCTGATAAGTGGATAGCTGAAATTGAGAAAGAAGGTTACTTGAGCATACCGGTTATCAACGCCGGCTCCGGAAAAGAAGAGCATCCTACTCAGTGCATGCTGGATTTACTGACAATGTACCAGGAATTTGGCCATGTTGAAGGCAGGAAGGTTGTTATCGCTGGCGATATCAAGCATAGCAGGGTAGCAAGGTCGAATGCGCTTGCTCTGGAGAAATTAGGAGCTGAAGTTTACTTGAGTGCAGCACCAGGGTTTGAAGATACCAGCTTACATTATCCATATATCCGAATGGATGAGGCAGTAGAAATAGCGGATGTCGTGATGCTGCTGCGAATTCAGCATGAGCGTCATATTCATAAAGCAGAAACTTCAGATTATCTCACCCTTTATGGTTTGACAATGGAAAGAGCTGCAAAAATGCAGAAGCATGCAATAATTATGCATCCCGCCCCAATCAACAGAGGGGTGGAAATTGACAGCAGGCTTGTAGAAAGTAAACAGTCACGTATTTTTAAACAGATGGAAAATGGTGTCTATGTCCGAATGGCAATTTTAATTCACGTATTAAAAGAATGGGGGATTATCAATGAAAACGAAATTAACGAACGCAAAACGCTTAACATCATCTAATGAATTGGTAAACTGTGAGGTGCTTATCGAAGACGGGAAAATCAAGAAGGTGGCCCCGGAAGTAACAGAGCAGGCGGATAACACAATTAATGCAAAGAGTAATCTTGTTGCTCCAGGATTTATCGATGTGCATGTGCATCTGCGTGAACCAGGCGGAGAGTATAAAGAAACCATTCGTACAGGAACAGAAGCAGCTGTCAAAGGAGGATACACTACTATTTGCGCAATGCCAAATACGAATCCGGTTCCGGATAGCCCGGAAACATTGGAGCAGCTGCTTCAAAAAATTAAAGAGGATGCTGTTATCCGTGTTCTTCCTTACGCTTCGATTACCAAAGGTTTAAAAGGTGAAGAACGTACAGATGTTAAGGCACTGTTTGAGCAGGGAGCTTTTGCCTTTACAGATGATGGGGTAGGAATTCAGACTGCCAATCAAATGCTTCAGGCCATGAAAGAAGCAGCTGCATGCGGTGCGGCAATTGTTGCTCATTGTGAAGATAATTCCCTGGTCTATGGCGGAGTAACCCATGATGGAGAAGTAAGCAAGCGTCTAAACCTTCCGGGGATTCCGTCTTTAAGTGAATCGGTACAAATTGCCAGAGATGTTCTGTTAGCTGAAGCTGCCGGCTGTCACTATCATGTTTGTCATGTCAGCACGAAGGAATCGGTTCGCGTCATTCGTGATGCGAAAAAAGCTGGTATTCATGTTACAGCGGAGGCATCTCCACACCATTTAATATTAAACGAAACTGATATTACTGAAAATGATGCAAATTTCAAAATGAATCCGCCGCTAAGAGGAAAGGATGACCAGGAAGCACTGATTGAAGGGCTTTTAGATGGCACACTGGATGCTATCGCCACAGACCATGCGCCGCATGGAGAGGAAGAAAAAGCAAATGGCTTTTTAGAAGCACCATTCGGAATTGTTGGATTAGAAACAGCTTTTCCATTGTTATACACTCATCTGGTACAAAAAAACGTACTAAATTTACATGAATTGATTGATAGAATGACGAAAAAGCCGGCGGATGTGTTCGGACTTCCTTATGGAACGTTGGAAGAAGGAGCGCCAGCAGATTTAACCATTATTGATTTAGGAAAAACAGCAAAAATCGATCGCTATCAATTTGCTTCTAAAGGGAAAAATACACCTTTCCACGGCTGGGAGGTAACAGGATTCCCTGTCCTGACAATGGTAGATGGCAAGGTCGTATTTGAGGAGGGCAACCATGCGTAAACGTAATTTAATTTTGGAAGATGGAACAGTTTTTGAAGGATACGGTTTTGGAAGCGAAGAAGTTTCCAAGGGAGAGATTGTTTTTAATACAGGAATGACTGGATATCAGGAAGTTATCACCGATCCAAGTTATTGCGGACAATTTGTAACGATGACGTACCCTCTCATTGGAAACTATGGAATCAATCGAGACGATTATGAAACAGTGACACCATTTATTCATGGTTTGATTGTGAAAGAATATAGTGAGCAGCCTTCCAATTTCCGGAATGAAGAGACCATCGACAGCTTCTTAAAGGCGAATAATATTCCCGGGATCGCCGGAATCGATACGAGAAAATTAACACGGATTATTCGCAAGTATGGAACGATGAAAGCAGCTATCCTTTCTGCGGAAGAAGATGTAGAAAAAGCAGTAGAAGAATTGAGAAATGCGGAATTTCCTAGAGACCAGGTAAAACAGACATCGACAAGTAAGCCTTACGTTGTTCCGGGCAGAGGAAGCCGTGTGGTACTGGTTGATTTTGGTGCAAAGCATGGTATTCTGCGGGAATTAACGAAACGGGATTGCCAAATTACGGTGGTTCCTTATAACTATCGTGCAGAGGACATTCTGCGTCTCCGTCCAGACGGCATCATGCTGACAAATGGACCAGGAGATCCAAAAGATGTACCGGAAGCGATTGAAATGATCAAAGAGATTCTTGGGCAGGTGCCGATATTTGGAATTTGTCTTGGACATCAGCTTCTGTCTTTAGCCTGCGGGGCAAATACAGAAAAGATGAAATTTGGACATCGCGGTGCGAATCATCCAGTGAAAGATTTAGAGAATGATAAAACGTACCTTACTTCTCAGAATCATAGTTACGCAGTAAATCCAGATTCCCTTGAAAATACGGGACTTGAACTGACACAAATCGCCATCAATGATGAAACCGTAGAGGGAGTTAGACATACGAAGTATCCGGCATTCTCGGTACAGTACCACCCGGAAGCATCTCCAGGACCAGAGGATACCAATTATCTTTTTGATGAATTTTTAAAAATCATGAAACAGCAAGGGAAGAAGCAGGAGGTTCATATTCATGCCTAAACGTACAGATATTCAAAAAATTCTCGTGATTGGATCTGGCCCGATTGTCATTGGACAAGCGGCCGAATTCGACTATTCTGGAACTCAGGCTTGTCAAGCATTGAGAGAAGAAGGTTATGAGGTTATTTTAGCCAACTCCAATCCGGCAACGATTATGACAGATAACACAGTTGCAGATAAAGTATATATGGAACCTTTAACAGAAGAATTCTTAACAAAAATTATTCGTAAAGAGCATCCCGATGCTATTTTGCCGACATTAGGCGGACAAACAGGCTTAAACCTTGCTATGGAGCTTGTCCGTAAAGGGGTATTGGAAGATCATAAAGTACAGCTTCTGGGAACCGCACCGGAATCGATTCAGCAGGCCGAGGATAGAGAGCTGTTCCGTACCCTGATGAATGAGTTGAATGAGCCAGTGCCGGAAAGTGAAATTGTACATACCGTGGAGGAGGCTGTTAATTTCGCCAATACCATCGGCTATCCACTCATTGTGCGCCCGGCATATACGCTTGGCGGTACCGGCGGAGGAATGTGCTACAGCGAGGAAGAGCTGAAGGAAATCACACATAACGGACTGGTGCTTTCTCCAGTAAACCAGTGCCTGATTGAACGAAATATTGCAGGGTTTAAAGAAATAGAGTATGAAGTGATGCGTGACCATAAGGACCAGGCAATTGTGGTTTGTAACATGGAAAATATCGACCCGGTGGGAATCCATACAGGGGATTCGATTGTTGTGGCTCCGTCACAAACCTTAAGTGACCGGGAATATCATATGCTGCGTAATGCTTCCTTGAAAATTATTCGTGCCTTAGAAATTGAAGGCGGCTGTAATGTCCAGCTGGCGCTTGATCCATACAGCTTCCAATACTACATTATTGAAGTGAATCCGCGTGTCAGCCGTTCATCCGCGCTGGCTTCCAAGGCAACAGGTTATCCGATTGCAAAAATTGCGGCGAAAATCGCGGTTGGCTACACATTGGATGAAATTATTAACCCAATTACTGGTAAAACGTATTCAATGTTTGAACCGGCATTAGACTATGTGGTTACCAAATTCCCGCGTTTTCCATTTGATAAATTTACATCAGGAGACCGTCGTTTAGGAACGCAGATGAAGGCGACTGGTGAAGTAATGGCAATTGGCCGTAATTTGGAAGAATCCTTACTAAAAGGTGTGCGTTCTCTGGAAATGGGAACAGAAGAGCTTTACCTTGCAAAAGCAGAGGGCTTAGATGAAGAAACATTAGATAAACGCTTGAAGCGTGCAGATGATGAACGTATTTTTCTCTTGGCAGAAGCATTGCGGCGAGGCTATTCGGTCGATAAAATCTTTGACATGACCAAGATTGACCGATTCTTCTTAAACAGCTTAAATAAAATTATTGAAACAGAGAAAGCCTTGATTGAAAATAAGAACGATATGGCAGTGTTAAAAGCAGCAAAAGAGCTGGGCATTGCAGATGAGCAGGTTTCCAGACTCTGGGATGTTCCGCTGGATGACGTATATGCGTTAAGAAAAGAAAATAATCTCTTCCCGGTTTATAAAATGGTAGATACCTGTGCGGCAGAATTTGAGTCGGAAACACCTTATTTCTATAGCTCGTATGAAACGGAAAATGAATCGGAAGTAACAGAACGTAAGAAAATCCTCGTGCTTGGTTCCGGACCAATCCGCATCGGACAAGGGATTGAGTTTGATTATGCGACCGTGCATTCGGTATTTGCGATTAAAGAGCTGGGCTATGAAGCAATTATTATGAATAATAATCCGGAAACCGTATCTACTGATTTTACGATTTCCGATAAACTTTACTTTGAGCCGCTTACGCTGGAAGATGTTATGCATGTGATTGAACTGGAAAAACCAGAAGGCGTGATTGTGCAGTTTGGCGGTCAAACTGCGATTAATCTGGCAGATGGACTGGAACGCCGCGGAGTGAAAATTCTAGGTACCGGCCTGGAAGCAATTGATCGTGCAGAGGATCGCGATAAATTTGAAGTATTATTAGATGAGCTTGACTTACTTCGTCCGCAAGGAAAGGCAGTACCAAGGTTAGATAAGGCAATTGAAACAGCAAATGAAATTGGCTATCCGGTACTTGTACGCCCTTCTTATGTTATTGGCGGCAGCCGTATGGAAATTGTATACAGTGAAAAAGAGCTGGAAAATTATTTAGTGAAATCAGATGGTGTGGATTCTGCACATCCGATTTTAATCGATAAATATTTAACAGGAATGGAAGCAGAAGTAGATGCCATCAGTGATGGAGAAACAACGATTGTTCCTGGAATCATGGAGCATATCGAACGCGCTGGAGTCCACTCTGGTGACTCGATGGCTGTATATCCTCCGCAGCGTTTAAGTGAAGCTGTAAAAGAAAAATGTCTGGATGCAGCAGTGAAGATTTCAAGCGCATTGAACGTAAAAGGACTAATCAATATCCAGTTTATTATCCGTGATGAAGATGTTTATGTGCTTGAAGTAAATCCAAGAGCCAGCAGAACAATTCCATTTCTAAGCAAGATTACTGGCGTAACGATGGCAAATATTGCTACGAAATGTATCTTAGGTGAGAAATTAGCCGATATGGGCTATGAAACTGGTATTTTACCTGAACAGAACCTTGTTTCTGTCAAAATTCCAGTATTCTCTTTTGAAAAATTACGCAGTGTGGATACCATTCTTGGACCAGAAATGAAATCTACCGGTGAGGCAATCGGTTATGATAAAACATTAGAAAAAGCATTGTATAAAGGACTTATTGCTTCCGGATTAAAAGTGCCGCAAGAAGGCGGCGTATTATTGACCGTTGCCGATAAGGACAAGGCAGAAATGCTGGAAGTAGCAGAACGGTTCCATCAGCTTGGGTTTGTCCTCTATGCAACACAAGGGACAGCATCCTTTATTCAGGAAGAAGGCGATATTCCTGTTGTTCAAGTAGGTAAAGTAGGGGTAGATGAGCCGAATGTATTATCCATCATTGAAGAAGGAAAAGTCCAATTTGTTATCAATACACTTAATTCTGGGCAAAAACCAAGGTCGGATGGTTTCTTAATCCGCCGTGAAGCAGTAGAGCATGGCATTGCAAGTCTGACAAGCTTAGACACGGTGAATGCGATTATCAATGTCATTGACTCCACAACATTTACAGCACAATCCATCAGCCAGCAAAAGGTGAAGCAATGATGAAGAAAAGACATGAAATGGAAGTAATCGCTGTTGATACAATCGCCAAAGAAACAATTGAAATGACATTGTATCAGCCGGAAATCAGTCAGCAAACTGTGCCGGGACAATTCCTGCATTTGCTTGTCCCCGGTTTTACATTAAGAAGGCCTATCTCAATTGCCAAGGTCAATTCAGAGGAAGGCACCGTCACCATTTTGTTTAAAGTCGTCGGCGGCGGCACAAAAGCGTTAGCAGCTTATCAGCCGGGAATGACAGTCGATGCACTTGGTCCAAATGGAAATGGTTTTCAGGTAGACGATGTACAAGAAGGAGAACGTATTCTGTTAGTAGGTGGAGGAATTGGGGTTCCTCCCATCTACCATCTCGCCAAGCGCTTAAGTGAAAAGAATGTGGAGCTTGTTGCTGTATTAGGATTTCAATCCAAGGATTATGTCTTTTACGAAGAAGCATTCCAGAAAATAGCGGAAACGTATGTAGTTACTAATGATGGCTCCTATGGACATCAAGGGTTTGTCACACATGTATTTTCTGAAGTGGGCGCATTTGATCAATATTTCAGCTGCGGACCGCTGCCGATGCTCCGCGCTGTGACCACAGAATTAAAAGATGCGGCAGGAAAAGTATCTCTGGAAGAGCGGATGGGCTGCGGCGTCGGAGCATGTATGGCCTGTGTACTGCCAACGGTGGATAACAGCTATAAGAAGATTTGCAGTGACGGCCCCGTATTTTCTGCGCAGGAGGTTATCTTATGAACCTAGAGGTGAAATTGCCTGGACTAACATTAAAAAATCCGATTATGCCGGCATCAGGCTGCTTTGGATTTGGAAAAGAGTACAGTGAATTCTACGATTTAAGCCGGTTAGGCGCTGTTATTATGAAGGCGGCAACGCAATTTGAACGCTTTGGAAATCCGACGCCGCGTGTTGCAGAAACTTCTTCAGGCATGTTAAATGCCATTGGTCTGCAAAATCCGGGAGTAGAGCGGATTATTGCCAATGAAGTTCCCAGACTTGCTGCATATGATACATCTATTATCGCAAACGTTGCTGGAAGCTCATTAGAGGAATATGTTTTTGTAGCCAGTGCATTTAATCAGACTAAGGATGTGCATGCATTAGAATTAAATATCTCCTGTCCCAATGTAAAAGAGGGCGGTATTCAATTTGGCACAGACCCGGAAATGGCTAAACGCGTTACATCCGCAGTGAAAGAGGCGAGTAATCTTCCTGTGTATGTGAAGCTGTCCCCGAATGTGACCAATATTGTCGAAATGGCAAAAGCCGTAGAAGAAGCCGGTGCGGATGGACTTTCCATGATAAATACATTAACGGGCATGAAGCTGCATTTGCCGACTGGGAAACCGCTGATTGCCAATCAGACTGGCGGATTATCCGGTCCGGCTATTAAGCCGATTGCAATCCGGATGATTTACGAAGTGCGGCAGCAGGTATCTATTCCGATTATTGGCATGGGAGGCATTTCTACTGCAGAGGATGTGCTGGAATTCCTGCAGGCTGGTGCAGATGCAGTAGCAGTTGGTACAGCAAACTTCCAAAATCCATTTGCGTGTGTAGATATCATCGATGCACTTCCAGAAACACTAATGAACTATCAATATACTTCTGTGCAGGATGTAATTGATAGAAGGGGCGTGCAGGTATGAGCGTCTTTGTCGCATTAGATTTTCCAACATGGACCGAAACGGAACGGTTTTTAAAGGATAATGATCTTGCAGGTGTCCCTGTAAAAGTCGGAATGGAGCTTTTTTATCGAGAAGGACCGGCAATCATTGAAAAATTGAAAGCAGATAACCACCCTATTTTCTTAGATTTAAAGCTTCACGATATTCCAAATACGGTTCATCAGGCAATGAAAAATATTGCTTCTTTGAACGTAGATATGGTAACAACGCATGCGATTGGCGGAAAAGAGATGATTTATCAGGCGAAGCAGGGGCTGGCAGGTTCATCTACCAAGCTGATGGCAGTGACGATTCTTACTTCGATGGATGATAATGTTTTAGAGCGGGAGCTTGGTTTATCAGGCGATGTAGAAGAGAATGTTACCCGTTTTGCAGCACTCGCAAAAGAAGCAGGAGCAGATGGAGTGGTCAGCTCCGTTCATGAGGTGCCAGTAATCAAAAAGCATTGCGGTGACGACTTCTTGTCCATTACTCCGGGCATCCGTTTAGCAGATTCTTCCCAGGATGATCAGAAACGAATAGCGACGCCTGAGAAAGCGAAAGAGCTGGGCAGTGATTTCCTGGTTGTCGGCAGAAGCATTACCAAAGCAGAAAATCCAAGAAAAGCATATGAACAAGTGATGAAGGAGTGGCAGCATGGAGAATAATATAACCAAAGATTTATTAGCAATTGAAGCAGTACAATTAAATGCAGATAACTATTTCACATGGACATCTGGACTTAAATCACCTATCTATTGTGATAACCGTTTAACGATGAGCTATCCTGCCGTCCGCAAAAAAATTGTTCAAGCATTTGCAGATATGGTGAAAAATAGTGATACCAAACCGGAAGTTATTGCCGGCTGTGCAACAGCAGGTATCCCGCATGCAGCCTGGCTGGCAGAAGAGCTTGATTTACCAATGGTATATGTACGTTCGAAGCCAAAAGGACATGGAAAAGGCAACCAGATTGAAGGGGCATCGGTAGAAGGGAAAAAGGTACTTGTGATTGAAGACCTGATCTCCACTGGCGGGTCATCCATTCAATCTGCCGAGGCGTTAAAACAAGATGGCGCTGAAATTACAGCAGTATATTCCATTTTCACATATGGACTTCCAAGAGCGCAAAAAGCGTTTGAAGAAGCAGGCTTCTCTTATGAATCGATAACCGGTTTTGATCAGCTGTTAGAATTACTTATTGAAGAAAATAAGCTTACAGAGAAAGAAAAAGAGACAGTACTTGCTTGGAGAAGCGAGTTATAAGAATAAGAAAGAAGGATGTGACTCGTAAAAGAGGGCACATCCTTTCTTATGTGCGCCAGGCATGGCGACTATCTAGGTGGTGGAAATCCACTGTGGAGGTACACATCGACCAACCACTAGAGAAGCGCAAAGCATTTATCGTGAGGTAAAG
>NZ_JBHSFT010000039.1:0-28311 GCF_042654105.1 Oceanobacillus aidingensis
CTTCTAACACGATTTGTGATTTAAATTCGGCTGTATATCTTTTTCGTTTCATATACCTACCTTAACATCTCCTTTTTTCGTGTCTAGATTCTTGGGTCCATTATAGTTTGATAAGGTAGAGCGAATAATATTTTTAATCTCATCTAAAGATATATCTTCTATCATTTGTTCAATACTTGATTTTAGTTCATCATAAACAGAATTACCCTCATCATATAATAGATCTACCATATATTTTCTTTTTGAATGCTCCGATCCTTCAAGTTTTACTAAATCACCTTTAATTGTAATTCTAAGAGTTTGTGATGGAAGACTTTGTTTCAACTCTTGAATATCATTTTTTAACGTCGATTCTGAAATAAATAGTTTTTCACTTAGTTCAAACAAATCAATTCCACTAGATGAATTTTTAAGCATTTCTAAGAATATTCTTGATTTACGATCATTGAGTTTTAACTTCGATTCACTTAAATTCTGTTGATCTTTGCGTAAAGCATTTTTATTAAGCTTATAACCAATATTACTTGATTCAATTACATGCGATAATTCGCTGTTAATTGTTGAAACATAGTTTCTAATTGTTCGAGTTGAACAATTAAAGTATTCTGCCAGATCTTTAGAATTAACCCACTCATCATTTTTTTCGCTCAATATATCCAATAATTCTCTCTGCTTTTTATTCACTTTCATTCAATCTCCTTGAATTAAATAAAAGCAGATTATTGAAAACAATAACCTACTTTTATTTTACAATTTATTATAACTCTGCTCCATTCGTTTCAATCACTTTTTTATACCAGTCAAAGCTATCTTTCTTCATCCTTTTTCCTGAACCGTTACCTTCGTTATCCAAATCTACATGTATAAACCCATAACGTTTATTCATTTGGGCAGATGAACAACTTACAATGTCAATTGGGCCCCAGGCACAATACGCAAAGATATCAGCTCCATCATACATTGCTTCTTTCATGGCAGATAAATGAGCAGAAAGATATTCAATTCGGTAATCATCATGAATCTTCCCATCTTCAATCTCATCGTACATACCTAAACCATTTTCAGCTATCATGAGCGGTTTTTTATAACGATCCCAGAAAGTCGAAAGAGAAATATACAATCCCTGCGGATCAATTGCCCATCCCCATGGACTTGATTCTACATTAGGGTTAGGAGTTGTTGATGTTTGCTTCAGTGTATTTTTCGAAGCATCCGCTGTGTCTGTATAGTAATAAGAAATCGCTAAATAATCAATTGTGTTTTCTTTTAATATTTGTTTATCTTCTTCAGTTATATCGATATGAATATTATTCTCTTTAAAATAATTTAATGCATATTGAGGATACTCTCCAAAAAACTGCACATCCGTATAATAATACTCCATACGATTTTTCTTAAATGCCAGCTCAACATCATCTGGCTTGGATGAAGCCGGATAAACAGTTACATCAGAAACCATTGTCCCAATCTGCATTTCAGGATTAACAACTTCAGCATATTTTTTCAACTTTGCACTGGCAACAAATTGGTTATGAATTGCTTGATATGTTGCTTTTTCATAATTATCAACGGCATCATAAGGTATCGCTGTAGAATTAAATGGCTCAAAACCAACTAGATTAATTTGATTAATGACAATCCAGTATTTCACTTTGTCTTTATAACGATCCAATACTACTTTACCGTATTTATAGAACAAATCTGCCACTTTCCGATTGTGCCAACCACCATATTTTAAAGATATATTAATTGGTGTTTCATAGTGTAAGATTGAAATAATTGGTTCCATACCTAATTCAATAATTCTATCAATCAGCTTATCGTAGAATTTAAGTCCTTCTTCATTCGGCTCTTCCTCCTCACCTGTAGGGAAGATTCTTGTCCAATCAATGGAAGTTCTGAAATTTTTAAATCCCATTTCAGCGAGTAGCGCTAAATCGTCATAATACGTATGGTAAAAGTCAATACCATGCCTTTTAGGATAATAACCTTCTTTATCAGCCAAATTATCTTCAATTTGAGATACTGTCATACCATTCTGTTGTTCCATTTGAATCTCTGAATTAGATTTATTAGGGTAATATTTATGGACATCTGCTATACTCTTACCTTTTCCTCCTATATCATGAGCACCTTCTGCTTGATTTGCCGCAATCGCTCCGCCCCATAGAAAATCTTTTGGTATCTGATAATTTTTTAACACTATAAACCCTCCTAAATTTTTTTCATTATTTTCTCGAAAATTTTCAATAAATTTTCGGCAATCAATATTTCACTTTGCGCAGTCATCATTGTATCTTGTGCATGAGCAAATAACGTTGAATATCTAATTTGTTCTCCTGATGCTTCTTTTTGTAAAGTATTCGTTTGAATTCCGTGAGAAGTTGTAATTTCTTCCCTAGCTTTTTTTAAAGAGTCATTTGCTTCCTCAAAATTTTCATTATGAATGCTTTCAAACGCTTTAACTAAATTATCACGTGCATTTCCAGCATGCATTAAGATATTCATAGATACTTGCGTTAACTCATCAATTTCTTCATTATAATCATTTTCTGACATAACCAAATTTCTCCCTTTATTATTGATTATTTTCTTCCTTCTCTTTTACTAGTAAAGAGTTGTCATATACTTTAAAGAATGGATAGTATACGGCCCACGTTATGATCAATATCACAATACACCAGAATATTGCCATTACATCTTGCGTAGCAAAATAGGAAGCAATCGGATAAGGCATATACCACAACAAGAAAGTTGACGAAGGAACAGCGACCCAGCCCCATGACATAATACCGTATACAATAGTTGGAACAAGTAAACCATTTATCCACATAGGGACCATTAAGTATGGATTAAATGCAATTGGTGCTCCAAATACCACTGGTTCGTTAATATTAAAAACAGATGGAACAATCACTGCCTTACCAATCGCCTTTAATTGTTGTGATTTACTTATGAATGCCATCATTATTGCTAACGCTAATGTTGTACCTACCCCTCCGATAGAAATTAAAGCATATAGTGTTTCTTGGGTAGCAATATTAGTTGCAACTCCACCACTTGCTACAGCATCCATATTATCTGCCAAGTTTGCCATGTACATCGGATAAAATACTGGGAAAACTGCCCATGCTGAAATCCCAAATGAGTATAAAAATACTGGAATAAACACGGATAAAACAAACCCAGGATACGTTGAAACAATACCAGCAATTGGTTGAAAAATAGCTTGGATAACTTGGAATAAATCTATCCCAAATTGAATTGTAGCCAACCAGCCAACAAAAAGAATAAATGTAATTGGTAGAAGATTATCAAACCAGCTAACTACAAAATCAGGAATAGCGGAATCTTCATCAAAAAATGATTTCGATGCCATGAAATTCATTATAACTGCCACAAATAAACCTGTAACAAGAGCTACTAGCATTCCTTCAATACCAAAGCGTGACAAGCTAAATGTAATTTGCCCATCATTAATTTCTGGGAACAAAAGCAATAAATATAAAACTAATGATGTTGCTCCAGAAACCAGTTTATTATTAGAATGACCTTTATTCTCCATCACAAAGTAGGGAATAAAAAAAGCAATAATTAAGCCAAACATTCCAAACGAGAATGTACTCATTAATGACAAGTCGGGCATCCATTCAAAGAAATTATTTAATATAGAAATAATAGTAATTAAAGAGCCTACAAATACTAATGGCAAACCAGTAAGCATTGAACTTTGAATGGCAGACACCCACGGATTTGCAACAATCCTATTTACTCGAGGAGCAAAGTTATTACTCATAAAGTTCATTATTTTTTCCATCATTATTTATCCACTCTCTTCCAAACTTAGAACTAAATCCAAAGCTTTCTCTCCATCTAATGATCCATAGATTATTTGAGGAATGATGGCAACCTTTACATTTTTCCCTCGTGTTTTCTCTTTAATTTCATCCTCCTTATATGCCAAATGAGGTCCAATTAATAGATAATCTATTTGGTCAATTACGTTATCTAATTGAGATTCACTTGCAGCTTTAACTGTTACCTCTTCCCCTTTTTTCTTTGCAGCTTTCCGCATTTTAGCTGCCATAAATCCACTTGAAGCTCCAGAACCACAAACTAAAAATATATTTTTCATAATTAACCTCCCCTTTCTCTTTTCTTACTTTTATCTTATATCTACCTGAATTCGCTTACAAACTTATATTTTTCCTACTGATAGGAAAATAACTTGAATATGAAATAAATTTAGTCTATATGCCTCACTTTTCTCTCCATAACAAAACACCTCTTTTGCGCCCTCATCACTGTAATCAAAACGAAAGATGGAATTTTTTGGATGAATTATTTTATTTACACAGAATTCCGAAAGTGTATTTTAAAAACAAAAAATATACAGCCTATTGTTATCAAATAAATTCCGTATTGATTTAATTTGAAAATAAAGTCATGGCTTTTCTTTACATTTATCCAAAATAAACTTCCCAACTTTCGTTAAAAGGTTCATTAAGTAAACACAAAAAAACACCCAGATCAAATCCAATCCAGGTGCCTAAAAAATATTTTTACTATCAATCAACTAAAACAAACTCTAATCTCTAAGTCGTTCCCTCACACTTCATACCTTTAAACTCCCTGCTTCACCCCTTCAATCAAATATTGCTTCATCTCATCGCCTGACATATCAGCTAAACCTAAATCAGATAATTCCAGCCCATCTTTGTGTAAATCCTTATCAACCAATAATTCAGCCGTTTCAATGAGCAACTTGGCTGTTTTCATTTCTACCCCTAATTGTTCACCCAGTTTTACCAGCGGATACAGCCCATACGGGATATCCTCGTAGATATAACGATAGTTTAGCGTTGTGGGTGCTTTTCCTGTCTGATAAGCAGGATTTTTTTGAAGAGCTTCGTACAAGCTTTTTTCCTCTACTTGATAGAAACGTGCGAGCAAATCTTGGCAGGTAGCTAGATCTATTTGCAGTTTTTCAGCAATCTGTCTTTTCTCCTCTTCCAATTTTTCCATGATTTGAACAATGGAAGGGGTTGCTCCATCCGGGTAAAAGTAAAAGTCTCCCTCTGCTTCAATTCTGCCCGCATTAAATAATGTAATTGGCACATGAAAAACAGGATTTGTGTTATTTAAAGTTGTGGTTAACACGCTATCCGTCAATTTGAGCTGCGGATAAACATCCATCAATTGACTTTTTACTTTTTCTCCATCCACCGCTGGGAGCGTTGCAAATTCTAATCCTTCTTTTATTTTTCTAATACGGACATATCCCGGTTCAATGGAACGACAGGTGTAGATAAGTGACTCTGTTTCAGCAACATATACATTTTTTTCGCAACCGGCCTCTTTGAAGACATTTCTAAACTCAAGTGCTCCCCAATACCCCGGTAAAATCATAATCGTCTGTTCATCTTGTAAAAATGGAACAATAGCCTTTGCAACATGTTTATGAGCTGGTCCGGTTGTTGTCACCATAATGACGTCTGTATCTTTCATAGCCTTCTCTAAATCTGTGGTTGCTTCTACACTTGCAAAAAAACCTTCCACTACACCTTCCGCTTTGATTCCACCACGCTCATTAATCGCTGCAATCAAATCCGTTTGCACATCATATAAAATGACATCCTGTTCTATAGAAGTTAAATGAGCCGCCATGCTTTGTCCACCATTTCCAGCTCCAATAATCGTAAATTTCATATCGCATTCTCCTCTTCTTGTTTTATATGTGTTCTTTTCTTTTTAACAATAATTTGATAAAAAACAGCCAATACTACAATTGCAATCCCAATGATATCTGTTAAAATACCAGGAATAATCATCATTAAAGCACTGCTAATCAATAAAATTCTTACAACAATGGATGCTTTTGCTGCTAAAAACCATCCTTCTACTGCACTCGCTAACATAAAAGCACCTGCTAAAGCAGTGATTGTAGCAAGAATAATCTCCATAACCGAACCATTCAAAAGAATAGCCGGACCATAAACAAAAACAAACGGAATGATAAATGCTACAATACCAACTTTCATTGCCGTCATAGCAACTTGCATTGGCTTAGCTTGGGAAATTCCAGCTGCTGCATATGCTGCCAATGCCACAGGTGGCGTGAAAGCAGATAAACATGCAAAGTAAAATACAAACATATGCGCACCGATCGGATCGACTCCCATTTGAATTAATGCTGGTGCAACAACTGCAGCAGTAATTAGATAAGCTGCTGTTGTCGGCAGTCCCATCCCTAAAATAATCGTTGCGCACATGGTTAGAACAAGTGCAATTGACAGGTGCCCTCCTGAAAAAGAAATAATTAGTGATGCAAATTTTAAGCCTGCTCCGGTTAAATTAAGTACACCGATAATAATACCTGCAGTTGCACAGGCAGCAATCATACCCAAAGCAGAATCTGCTCCATTAGATAGACTTTTAATAATCCTTTTAGGCCCTAATCTCGTTTTCTTTCTCCATATAGTAACCACGATAATCGATGCGATTGCCCAAATCGCTGCTTTGATCGGACTTGCTTTTAATACAGTCATTACAAATATTAAGACTAGCAATGGAATAAACAGGTAGCCTTCTTTGATGATGATTTGCTTTAAATTCGGAAGCATATGGCTTGGCATCCCTTTTAAACCTAACTTCGCAGCTTGTAAGTCGATAATAATAATGACAGTAACAAAATATAATAGCGCAGGAATAACAGAGGCTGCCACAATATCTAAATAAGCAACTCCTACTAACTGTGCCATAATAAAAGCTGCTGAACCCAATATCGGAGGCATAATCTGACCACCCGTGGAAGCTACCGACTCAATCGCCCCTGCATATCTCGGCGAGTAACCAATTTTCTTCATTAAAGGAATTGTAAATACACCCGTAGAAACAACATTAGCTACAGAATTTCCAGATACAGACCCAAATAGTGCGCTGGATAATACTGCTGCTTTAGCTGGGCCTCCCCGTTTTCCTCCTGTTGCTCCAATTGCAAAATTAATAAAGAATTTACTCCCTCCAGATTCAGCCAAGAAAGCTCCAAACAGGATAAATAGGAATACAAAACTCGCAGACGCACCAATTGGAACACTAAATATACCTTCCAAACTAATCAGATAACTTAGAACTCTATCCCATCCATATCCTCTATGTTCTAAAATCCCGGGAAAATACGCACCGAAATAAGAATATAAGATAAAAAGTATCGCCAAAATTGGTAAGATAAATCCCGTTGTTCTTCGAGTTATTTCCAAAACAACTCCAATTAACAAGATACTGACGATTAAATCTAAATTAGTTGGTGCCACACCAATCCGATATATCAGCTGATCCATTTCCAATATAAGATAGGTTCCTGCAAAGATAACAGATAAAATCAGTAATAGATCAACGATGGTTACGTTTTCACTTTTGGTTGACTTTTTAAAAGGATAGACTAAAAAAACCAATATCGCTCCCAACCCTACATGGACAGTGTATAATACCCATGGTGTAATAGGGTAAAATCCCAATACAAAAAGATGAAATAATGACATAAAGGATGCGATTGTAATAAACACTTTCAATTGATATCCTTGTAGACTTCTTTTTGTACTTTTCACTTCTACTTCGGTATTCTCAGGTTTTGAATTATTAGACATATATACCTCCTGTTACCACAGAATTGAATATCATTTTATCCCCTATTTCATTTCTGGAGGGATAAGATCATCTGGTATATCAATCCCCTGTTCTTCATAGTACTTTATAGCACCTGGATGAAGCGGAACTGTACTATACGTAATATTCTCCGCAATGGTATCTTTTGCTGTCGGATCCACTGCTAATAATTCTTCATGTTTTTCAAAAGTTGTTTTCACCAAGTCATATACTAAGTCTTCTGATAAATCTTCCGATGCAACAGCTAAATTCCAGAAAGCAACTACAGAGATATCTTCTTCTAAATGCTGATAGGTATCTTCAGGTATAACGATAGAATCCCAATATGGATTTTCAGATAAAACTGTTTCCATTTCTTGATCAGATAAACCTATATGCTGAACATCATGTGTTGTTTCTAAATCCAACATAAAAGGTCCTGGTACTCCCGTGATGGCAAACCCCGCATCATTTGTTCCATCTCTTAACCCGTCAACGGCTGTATTGGTTGGTATATTACTTACTTTGCCTGGTTCAATACCAAGTGCATTCATCAATATTTCTCCCGCCTCTGCACTTGTACTTCCTGGCGGTCCAGTACTAACATGATTTCCACTAAAATCTGCTATTGTCTCAATTCCATTTCCTTGCAGAGAGTACATATGCATTACACTCGGATACATGATAAACATGCTGCGAATCTTATCATGTTCTACATCCGTCCATCCCTCGCCGTTATATCCTTCTGCGCCCAACCATGTTGTCACAAATCCTAAATCCATCTCTCCACTCTGAATCAATTGAATATTCGAAGCTGGACCACCTGATACTTCTACAGACACGTCTACTTCCGGAAGTGTATTTCCGATAATATCTGCCCAGCCACCTCCCCAAACGTAATAGGTTCCTCCTTGACTGGAAGTACCTAATAATAGGTTAGAACTATCCCCTGATCCATCTGCTTCATCATTTGAGCATCCATAAGCAAAAACAAGAATTACACAAATAATAATCATAACCTTAATAATATTCAATATTTTAAACATACACATTGACCTCCTATAAGTTAATGAAAATGTTATTTTATGAAATTCGATAAATCTTCTTTTCGCTCTTCTATAACTTTATATTGCTCTTCTAACCATTTACGATCTTTATGAAGCTTATTCCTCATTGCTTCTAATTGCAATTCTACAGTGTTTGGTGCAGGACCGCCTTCTGCATTTTTTGCCTTTGCATTCTCCGCTGGGTCTAGTGCTTTATTAATAGAAACTTCTGTGATAACGAGTTCTTTTCCTAATAGTTGATAAGAAATTTTTCGGATTACTTCTGATGTAACTTTAGTGACTGGTGTATTCGCTTCTATCATTTCGCTAACAAGCTGGCCAACAATCTGATGCGCTTCACGAAAAGAAATCCCCCCTTCCCTTACCAGTACATTGGCTAATTCTGTGACAGTGGAAAAATTATTCTTCGCTCTTTTTATCATTTGCTCTTCTTTAAAACTTACTGTATCAAGCGTTTCATTCATTAAAACAGCAGCTGCCTTTATTTCAGAAGCAGCCTCCCAAAATCCTTTGTGACTCTCCCCTGCCAAGTCCCGTGAATGTCCATATGGCGTGTTCTTCATAATGCTTGTCATAGAAACTAATCCGCCCAGCACATGTCCAGACTTTGCTTTAATATGTTCCAATGTAATTGGATTCTTTTTCTGCGGCATAATACTGCTGCTCGCAGCTACAGAATCATCCACTTCAACAAGTCCAAATTCATCTGTCGACCATATATACAAATCCTGACTGAGACGACTCATATTGTTTGCAAAGATATTCATTGCAGATACAATTTCCAGCAAATAATCACGAGAAGCAATCCCGTCCAACGAATTCCCCATTGGATTGATAAAGCCTAACAATCTTGCTGTCTGCTTCCTATTAATCGGAAATGTCGTTGATGCCGTAGCTCCCGCTCCCAAAGGAGAATAATTCGTACGATGAAAAGCAGCTATGAATCGGCTAAAATCTCTATCTAACGCATAAAGCATTGCCGAAAGATAATGTCCTAATGTTATCGGTTCAGCTGGCTGCATATGCGTATAAGCTGTCATCACAACATATTTGTACTTTTCAGCAAGCGTAAGGAGCGTATAACGAAGCTCAATCAACAAATGACAGATTTCGAGCACAGCCTTCCGACTATTTAATCTAAGTACGGTCGCATATAAATCATTTCTGCTCCTTCCTGTGTGTAACTGACCGCCAATTTCTTTACCTACCTTATTAATCAGGACTGCTTCTATATTAAAATATAAATCTTCCAGATTCGGATCGATTTCCAGTTTCTCCGGACCAGCTTCACCGATTTCTTCTAATGAATCCATAATTTCTTTACCAACTTCAAATTTTATAATACCTTCTGAAATTAGCATAACTAGATGTGCTTTATTTACTTCCATCATCGATTCAAACGAACGGTACTGTTCTGTTTCTATGGATGGTGCAAAAAGATGCGTGACGACATTATTTGATAAATTTGATTTTAGGCGTTCTCTCATTACAAAAATTCCTCCTTATCAGAAAGTGTTTGCAATTTATTTATGAGGAAAAGAAGATGTGACAATTAATACTATTTTTTACTTCAGCAACACTTGTTGTTACTTTATAGATTGTAGTAAACTCACCTTTTAATCCAGTGCTTTCTAATGTTTCATGGTGTATTCCTCCTCTCTCCTTAATTCTGCTAATATAACTTTATGTCCTCGTAAGGTTAATGTGTGGTTGCTGCTAAACCACCATCGCCCGCACCTATAATACAAATTTTTAAGCCATTTAATTTTGTATTTGTAATTTTAAACACCTCCTTTTTAACAAATAATTTTTATAGGAATCTCACAATTCAGTATGCGCTTACAATAAATTATAAAATTATATAAAGTTACTACAATTATTCATTAAATTACTAAATTCATAACTTTATATATTAACATTAGGGTCTACTTCTTTCCCCTTTTTAACTGTATCAATGGATGTAAGGAAAATTAAAAGTAATTCTAATATAAATAAGCATTTTCAATTTTCTAAAGCATCCAATTGAAACATTCTCCCCCTCTCATGTTAGTATGTACGTACATACAAAAGATGAATTATTTCTAGGTTTATATGTACTTAAGAATATATAAACCTAGAAAGAAGGATTCATGTCAGTATGTACGTACATGTATAGAAAAATAAAAAATATCTTCATTTCTATACATCATATTGAAAAAATAATTTACTTCTATCTTCTCTAAAGATACTTATAGTTAACAATATTGGCAAGTTGTTTGAAGTTTCGCATATCTTTGTTGTTTTTAAGGCAGGCTGACCTGAATCAACTCCTAACAGATTAGCATCATACTCATCAAGTAATATTGGTTCTATATAAACTTTATGACGAATTATATTAATCTTGTAATCATCTATAACAGTATCGTATATAGGTTTTTCCATATCTTTATTTAAAATATCTGGAAAAAGATAATAGGGAAGATAAGTTCTTTCAATAATAGCCGGATCTTCCTTAAAATACCTTAAACGAATTATTTCATTTATTTTTTTACTGTTATATAACTTAAAGATATGCAAATATTCTAATGGCCCTTCTATAACCTTGGCGCTAATTGGAATGTGCTTTTTTCCAAGTTCATCAGGATAAGAAAAAGTCATAAAGTTACCTTCATGTTGGAGTTTTTTCACAAAAGTACCATGCCCTTTTTTTCTTGTCAATAACCCTTCGTTCACTAACTCCAAAATAGCCTGTCGAACTGTTGATCTACTGACGTTAAATTGTTCTACTAACTCCAGTTCATTTGGTATTTTTTCATCATTTTTCCATTCCTCAGATTTTATCTTTTCTTTTATAACTTCTTTAACTTGATAATATAATGGGATGCTACTATTTTTATTAAGAAAATCTCTCATTTTATCAACTGTCCTATTTTCATATATTGTCTATCATGTCCTTACAATTGATACTTATATTAATATTGTTTGAAAGCTTTGTCAACATTTTTATTATTAGAATTTTTTGTGATGTTCTTTTTTTTGTTGTTCTACCGTCAAAAAAGAAAGGCAGTATTGTAAACGATTAATAGCTAAGAATATAGAAAAATACCTCCCCCTAGATAAACTATACTTTAAGAAAGGTTAACCAACGCGTTGGGTATTTTTTGATTTTGCTTCTCCTATGGAAAATAATTTTTCTTAGCATCGTTCTTTGACCTTAAGCTTCCATAATAATAGGTATAGTAAACTTATACTTTAGAATTACCAATTATAGAGAAAAATGAATGATTCTATTAGATTAACTAATTATTCATTAAATCTACAATGGCTGAAATTAAACCTACATATGTAATACTTTTAGATAATTTGGGATATCATATGTTTCTGTTCATCATTTTATTTTTAAAAAAGCTACCCACCCCAGCAAAAAAGCCAGAATGAGTAGCCCCTCCAAACCAGTATAAACCTATTTCACTCTCTTCTTATACCCCGAATTCTCCAAAAAGTCCTCAACAACCTCTTCCGACAACACGCTAAACGCCACACCCGAAGCCTTAGCCATAACCATCATCCGACACGTAAACTCCAACGTCTCCAACCGCATCACCGCTTCTTCCACACTATCATCGAAAACAATAATCCCATGATTTTTCAAAAATAGAACATTCGCCTTCTTAGCCGCTTCTCCAACTTCTTCTCCTAAATCTGTACTGCCCGGATGAAAATATGCGACTTCTTCTATTTTCTCAAGATAATACATCGATTCAATAAATAGCTTCGATTCAATGGTTTGTTCCGAACAAGCAACGAGCGTTGACCAAAACGGGGATGCATGAATAACCACATTGGCATCGGGCCGATTCCTATATATTGCGCGATGCATTGGTATTTCCTTAGAAGGTTTCCTTGTCCCTTCCCATTCTTGTGTTTCGATATTAACAAGAACACAATCACCTTCTGTCAGACTGCCCATATTTGTCCCTGAACCAGTTATAATCATTTGATTTTCGTTGTTGCGGACACTCATATTTCCGGAATTTCCCCATGTGAGATGCTTCTGCAGTAATTCATTTCCGGTATGAATGATTTTTGATTCTATATCCATTAATCCTCCCTCCAATCATCTCCTCTATACAGTTATGCTGCTTCCCAGATGCACTTTAGAAAAGTAATCGACTTTGCCCAGCTGACCTCCCTTTAAGGCTATCTCTAATCCATCAAATCGTTGCGTATTTGAATACGATTTACAAAGAGGCGCACCTGGAGCGACACTGCGTATCATTTCTAATGCATAAATACCCATTTCCTGTGTCGCATAACTTGATGTATCTCCTCCAGCAATGATAATGCGGTTTAAGGATGTAAGTTCCACTGTCTTCTTTATTAATTTTCCAAACTGCTCGCCTAGCAGCTGGCCGCTGCTGGTAGGTTCTGCACCGATAGATTGCAGGTATCCCCTTGTTTCCTCAATCGATGAGTCATCCGATCCAAGTGCTGAGTAAACGATGACGTTCTCCCCTGCATTAATCAATTCCGTAACTGTATTCATAAGGTCATTAAAATAGGATGAGCCTGTTTTCGGATCTATCAATCTAACAGGAGAAACCTTTAGACCAGTGAACCCATTGTCTAAAGCATGTTTAATCTGTTCAGAAGTAATTGGAGAACAACTTCCTGAAACAACCAATACCTGCTCTTTTTCTGTCTTATTTATCTTATCCACGTTAGCTTCCTGTTTCTTCAGGCCCTGCATAGAACTCCAATAATTCGTCAGCGCATATTCTACTCCAGAGGAGCCTATGACAAATAGTGGCTTCTCTTTAGATTCTTCGTAAATAAACTTTCCTATTTTCGTTAAATGATTGCTTGTCAGCATATCAAATAGAAGTCCTTTTGGTTTTTGTTTTGTAACGATTCGCTCCACCGTTGCTTCAAGCTCGGTAAAATGATCATCCATGGATAAAACATCTACCAAGTCAACCGGGTAACTCGTTTGTTTACTCAAATGTTTGATTAAATCAGCTTCCTGCATCGGTGTAATTGGATGCCTCGACATCACAGGGTGCTCATCCAGACGAAACGTTTTACTATCCACGCTGGCAAAATGATTGCCGAACACGGTATAACGCTGTAAAGGTGTTGCTCCTGCAATGACGGGGACAGCAGCTTGCGTATGATTTATTTCTAAAATCATTTCCAGTACCTTCCCAATATTCCCCACAGACGGGGAAGAATCAAAGGTGGAGCATATTTTATAATGATTAATCGATGCACCGAGTTCTTGGATTTGTTTTAATATTGGCTTCAAATCTGTCTCCATCTGCTCTGGACTCATTGTTCGACTGGTTCCAGCAACTCCGATACATGGTACATCTGTAAACTTTTCATTAAGCAATTCTTTTGTAGGCGATTCCAAAAATAAAATGGTTCGTAAACCGCTAAGTGTCAATGCCTCCATTGCATCAGTTGAACCTGTAAAATCATCCCCATAGAAGCTTAAGAGTCTTTCTTCTAACTGCATTTGTCAATCCCTCCATCAGGAATATACTATCTCCTATATAGAAGACGCTTCATTATTTACTATTTCATAATGACTATCTTTCTTATTCGCTCTTTTTATCATATGATCTATGGCATGTACTGCCATAATGAAACCGGATATCGGAATGATGAAATAGACATACCCCATGGGAATCCCTGATTGAAGGCTGACTACATTCATATTAAGTATCGCTAACTCGGCTCCATAATAGATAAACAGAGCAAATAGAATCAGCGCAAAAATATCCTGCAGGGCTTCCACATATTTTGCTGCTTTTCCTCTTAATTTACTGACGATAAAATCCATCCCCATGTGCTCTTTTCGTTTAAAAGCAATTGCTGCACCGATAAAAGTCAGCCATACAAATGTATATCTTGAGATTTCTTCCAAGGATGCAAAGGATGTGTTAAAGAAATTCCTGCCAAAAATCATGATGACCAGGCTGCCTGTCATTACTGCTGTAATTACAACTAACAGGAGCATGCACAGTCTGTCCAAGCCTTTACTTACCTTTGAAAACAACATGTAAATTTCACCTCTCCTCTATCCATTTAATAAGCTCGGTATAAATGTAATAATCTGCGGAAATACGAGCATGAGAATAACGCATGTTAATAACACGATAACAAACGGAACAAGATCTCGCATCAGTTCGTCAAACCTCAAATTCGCAATCCCGGCTGCTACATACGTACATAAGCCTACAGGAGGAGTCAGCAATCCTACCCCTAATGTTGCAATTAATACAACGCTGGCATGAATCGGGTCGATTCCAGACGCGACAATTACCGGAGCAATCACAGGAACCGTCATAATAATAGCTGCATTGGCATCCAAGAACATTCCTAAAAACAGGAATAACAATATAAACATAAGCATCAGCAAAAAGGGTGATAGATTCATGTCAATCACAAAACCAGCCAAATTGCTCGGTACATCGTTAATAGTCAACAAGTAAGAAAATGCGGATGCGCTAATAATAATCATCATGACCGTTGCCGTCATTTTGCCGGAATTAATAATAATATCCTTCAGATGCTTGATTTTTAATTCTCTATAAACGAAGAAACCAAGTATCATCGAATAAAGCACAGCGACAACTGCCGCTTCCGTTGGGGTAACAATCCCGGTAATAATCCCAACAATGATAATCGCTGGAGTGACCAAGGCTAAAATACCTTCTTTTCCTTTCCCAAATACATTTTTAAATGAGAAAGGAATGGATGACTTATACCCTCTTTTTATAGAAACCATCGTAGACGCTGCTAATAAAGCAACACCTACTAGAACCCCCGCTCCGATACCAGCTAAAAATAAATCTGCTACCGAAAGACCGGCAGTGAAGCCCCATAGTATCATCGGGATACTTGGCGGTATAATAATCCCAATAGGCGATGAAGCAGCTGTAATGGCTGCTGAATACTTGGAGCTGTAGCCCTGCCTGACCATCGCCGGGATTAGTATCGTTCCTGTAGCAGACGTATCAGCTACAGCAGAACCAGAGACTCCTCCGAAAAACATACTGGCCGTCACATTTGTTGCTGAGAGACCGCCTGGCAGAAATCCGACAAGCGCATCTGCAAAATCTACCAGACGTCTGGTTACACCGCCCTTTTCCATGATATTACCGGCAAGGATAAAAAACGGGATGGCTAGTAGCAGCCAGGAATTCGCACCAGAAAACATCTTTGAAAACACCTGTGTCATCATACCAGAATCTATCATCAGCAAGGATAAGATAGAGGCTCCTGCGAGCCCAAAAGCGACTGGTATTCCCAGCAGCAAAAAGATAAGAAAAGATACAAATAAAACGACGGCCGAAGTCATTGTATTACCGCCTTATTCCGTTTGATTACTTCCGTTTCTGCTAACGCTTCGTATAACGTAATCACTGCGGAATTATCCTTCCCGCCTTCCCCTTTCGCCTGCAATGTTTTAAACAATTCATGGACGAGCGAGGTGGCATATAACGGTACCTGCAGTTCTTTCCCCACTTCCAGTGCTAAGGAAATATCTTTTGTATGCAAATCGATCGTAAAGCCCGGTTCAAAATTCCGATCTAAAATAACCGGCATTCTATCTTCAAGCGCCCAGCATCTTCCAGAGCCATTCAAAATAACCTCACGCATAATTTCCGGATCAACGCCTCCTTTGACGCCTAACGTAAATCCTTCTGACATGCTGACCAGGTTTACTGCGGACATCAGCTGGTTAACAATCTTCACTGTCTGACCGCTCCCAACTTCCCCGCAATGAATAATTTTTTCTCCCATGATTTGCAGCAATTCAAGTGCTTTATCGTAATTCGCTTTTTTTCCTCCAACCATAAAGGTCAATGTTCCATTCATAGCTCCACTCTGGCCGCCGCTGACAGGCGCATCGAGCATGTCGATGTTCTTTTCCTCCAGCTTTTTATTGATTTCCTTTGTAACCGTGGAAGAAATACTGCTCATATCAATAAGTAAAGCTCCAGCCGGCAAACTCTCTATTAGCCCGCCCTCTCCAGTCACTGCTTCTTTCACATGGGGACTGTTTGGCAGCATAAGCAGTACCATATCAACCTGTTTTGCTAATTCTTCCTTCGAGGATGCAATGGTCACACGCTCTTGATATGGAAGCCGCGCCGCCTGTTCAGCATTAATATCAAAAACGACCAGTTTTTTACCTGCCCGTAATAAATTGCTGGCCATGGGGAAACCCATGACACCTAAACCGATGAAACCAATTGAATTTTTGTTATTCATATCGTATAATCTCCTTATAAATTGATTTGCATAGCCATCTGAACAACATTGTCGGAGATGTTCTTGGTTCAGATGGCTATGTCTTTTTTAATGTGTTATTTTAGCCATCTATTCTTTTGCTTTCGGATTAAATTGAATTAGCTCTGTCTCTTTATCATAACCACGATACATATGCACATGTTTCACTTCATTAATGACCAGATCAACAGTTGTCAGAACTGGTGTTTTATCCTTCACCATGTGCCCGCCGAATACCTTTCCCTCTTTATCACACATCGTAGCGTGAAAATGTGTGTCATAATCTCCGTCTCGCTGACACACAACGCCCGTACCATTTAAAAACTCGACTGGACCGTCTGCCACAAATAATTCGCCATATCCGGCACCGACGACAGATTCTTCTTGCGGAACGAGATACATATAGGCCGCTTCTTGAAAACTGCCAAAGCAATTGGCAATAGACGCATACGTAATATCATTTGCTTTACAGATTTCTTCGATCCCAGTAATTAAATCCGTTCCCGGCAATAATCTCCCTGCTACGGTTTTACCAATTTCTCCAGTTGCATACTGTACTCTTGTTTCTTTCATTATGTGATACATCCTTTCTAGCAATTTATTTTCTGATAAAATCATGTCTATTTAATTTGCTGCAGCTTGTACTTCTTCTAAGAATTGAACAAATTCGCTGCCATACTCTTCTTCATAGACTGGATAAACGTCCTCTACAACTTGTTTAAACGCCTCCCAATCCAAATCTTCCTTATGAATAATTTCTATTTTGTCTTCTAATTCGGTTAGGATTTCTTCATTTTCTTCGGCAGCTTCTTCTGCCCAAAGCTCTGCCGTTTCTAATGCCGCTTCATCCAATGCATTCTGCTGATCCTTTGACAGCTGCTCCCATATCGAATCACTCAACGCCAGTACATTGGGTGTGTAAGCAAAATCCATGACTGTCAGATAATCCTGTACTTCATAGAACCGCTGTCCTTCAATATGCATTAACGGATTATGCTGGCCGTCTACTACTCCCCTGTCCATCGCTACATATAACTCTGAAAAAGACAGTGGAATCGGGTTCGCTCCAAATTCCTGTAAAGCAACGCTGTACGATTGTACTTCCGGACTTCTTATTTTAAGCCCCTGTAAATCCTCCGGTGTTTCAATAGGACCTCTTGAATTCGTAATCTGTCTAAATCCATGTTCCCACAAAGAAAGGGCTTTCAATCCTGCGTTTGCTTCAAGGTTATCCAAGACTTCTCTGCCAATCTCTCCATTATTAACCGTCAACGTATGCTCGGTATCCTCAAATAAAAACGGTACTTCAAACGCTTCCATGACATTGTAGCTGGAAGCAAACAAGCCTGCGGAAATAATCCCTCCATCGATTGTTCCCATTTGCACCCCTTCCACAAGCTCTCTTTCGTCACCGAGCTGGGATGAATTATAGATTTTAATTTCGACGGAGCCGCCTGTCTTTTCTTCTACCAATTCCGTAAAGATATCTGCTGCCCCTTGTTGCGGACTGACCGGTGCCCCAACATGCCCAATACTGATTTCTACTACTTCTTCTTCCGCATTCGTCTCACTGCTGGAACCTCCGCAGCCATACATGACGAGAACAGTAAACAGTCCTAAAATAAAAATGAGTTTTTTCATGAAACGTATTTCCCTCCCTTTTGCATTTTTTATTTTCCAGACAATATAGCTTTGCATCACCCCCTTTAAGGATATAAAACGAAACTTCATTCAGTGGGAGTGTTTGTTCTTCTTCCACTGAATTAGCCTAAGTGATTCAGAGAGTTAGCGTCAGTTATCTCCCGCCAAAATAAATTTGTGTTTACTCTTTATTTGAAGGCAGGAGTTTTACGAACGCTTCTCCGTGATAAATCATAGATTGATTACTTAGCCATCCTTATTTTGATTAATTTGCTCAAACAACCTCTGTTCGCCGCGTTCCAGATGTGCTTCCATCACCTTTACCGCCTGCGCAACATCCTGTTGTATAATTGCTTCTAATATCAATTGATGCTCCGCAATCGAGTTCTTCACATGCTCGGGATTCTTCAGTACATTTTCAAACCATTCTTCCAGCGACATTCGAATTAAATCCAGCAGATTATAAATCATTTTGTTATTACTCGCCTTAGCTATAGTCATATGAAACATCAAATCATTTTTCTTATTGTGATGTACCTTTCCTTCTTGCTTCATTTCATTAATCCAGGATTCTAATTCGATGATCTCTTCTGCTGTCCGGTTTAAAGCAGCCCGCTTCACAGTTTCCAGTTCTAAAACCTTTCTTAATTCAATCAATTCGTTAAAAGGGACCGGATCAAGGTATAGTCCCCATTGCAGCTGTTGTTTAATATCATCCGAATCCACTTTTCGCACAAAGGTGCCTTCCCCTAACCTTGCTTCAAGCAATCCCATGGAAGTCATACTTTTAATCGCTTCTCGGATCGTCGACCTCCCGACACCAAACTGTTCTGCCAGATTTCGTTCAGGAGGGATTTTATCACCTATGGACAGCTCCCCTTCTTTAATCATTTTCGTAAACTGATTCATTATAATCTCACGTATCGAATCTCGTTGCGGTATTTTTTCAAATAGTGGTTTCATTGGTTTTCTCCTGTTAATGGTAGTATGTCTCATGGTCTGACCTTTGAGAGCTTATGTATTTAAATTTTTTTATCTACTCTACTAACCTTTTATCTCAACACAGAGTAGCTCAATATCAACTAACTATTCTAACTATTAAAATTCATTATACGCAAACAAATATTGTTTGTATATACATAAAAACAATTAATTATTGTTCAAGAAAAAATAAACCTTTTATGACGATATAATTTTACTAATAGTAAGGAGGAAATATATACATGGACGTGTTTAAAGAACGGTTAATAGACCTTCGAGTTGAACTTGGATATAAGCAAGAGAATGTAGCCAAAGAACTGAATCTAACAACAAGCGCATATGGTTATTATGAACAAGGTAAAAACGAACCTTCATTAGAAACACTTTATAAAATTGCTAATTTCTTTCAAGTATCCATTGATTATTTATTAGGCATAATAGATACTCCTCAACATCCTGTCTATTATCCAATTTCCAATGAACTAACTTTGAATGAGTCGGAATTAAGTGCTATTCAAAGAATGAAGGAATTAAATCTTCTTGAAAAAGTCGGTGAAAACTCTAAATTAAATACAGAACGGTTAAACCGCTGTTGGGAATTTATAAAGACAGAGTTAGCAATTGATGAAAAATAAAGCAAGTTATTATTGATAATGAAACGAGCCCGCTCTTAATAGGAAGATATTTGGATGCAGACTCGTTTTTTACTTCTATACTTACTATGCTTCTAAAAAAATATTGTCTCCTTTCTTTTTCTTAGTTAATTTAGCAGTTAGACGATTCTAAAAGGGGCATGGTACGATGAATAACAATAAAATTGGCAAACAATTAAGAGCACTTCGGAAGTCAAAAAATATGTCTACACAAGAACTCGCTGATAAAGTTAGCGTTTCACAATCATATATAAGTAAATTTGAAAATGGGCGCTCAAAACCAGATATAGAAATGCTAGAAAATATATTAAAAGCACTTGATACCAATCTTTCAAGCTTTTTCGCATCGGAATTAGAAGAGATGCCGGATGATTTAATTCTGCTTATTAATACGGTGAAAACATTGAGTCCGGAAGCTCGGAGGAAATTGAATGAGTTTTTGGAGATAGTGAGGGAATAGAGGTGCTTAAGAGAATCTGGTGATTTCAATGAAATGATTTCAAACTCTGCTCTGCCAGTTACACTCAATAGAAAACTTGTTTCAATGGAATCAAGTAAGTGAAAGTAAAATTTTACTGATAGTTAGGAGGGGATTTATATATAGATGTATTTAGTGAAAGAATAATAGACCTTCGTATTGAACACGGATATAGTCAAGAAGAGGTAGCTAAGAAATTGAATGTGTCAGCAAGCGGGTATGGTTATTATGAACAAGGCAGAAACGAACCTTCATTAGAGACACTTTATAAGATTGCGGAATTCTTTCAGGTATCCATTGATTATTTATTGGGTAAAATAGATACTCCTCAGCATCCTGTCTACTATTCCGTTTCTGATGATTTGGCTTTGAATGAATCTGAATTGAGGGCTATACAAAGAATGAAGGAGTTAGAGCTTCTTGAAAAGATTGGTGAAAATCCTATGGAGAATGCAGAGCGTTTAAGCCGTTTTTGGGATTTTTTGCAGAATGAGTTAGCGATTGATGATAAATAACGTGTGTTATATACAGATAATAAAAGAGTCTACTTTTAATGCGAAGGCATTGGAATACAGACTGATTACAGCCATTGAAATGTACCACCTCTGACATAGTTTTTACCACTGAATGACACGGAATGTACCAGTAAATGACAGATGATTACCACTTCACATAAAAAACATACGTATATTAAATTATAAATGTTATGCTTGTTGTACGAATTTGATTGGTTTTCAATCAGAACAGTATTCAACAATCGGGCCATTTAGTTGAATAATACTTCCTAATAAAACAGGATACTCATGTTAATTTTGACAGAGAGGTAAATAGCTAAATGTAGCACTAAGTACGGGAAAAAGAGATAAGACAACTATCATTTCAATAGTTGTCTTATCTCCTTTATATTAATTTCCGCCAAGAAGTATAGTTGGATCGAGTCCTGGAGGGAATACTTCTTCAAAATGGTCATTATTCTCATATAAGTTATACCAAGCTTCAGCAATAAGATCTGGGTCTCCTTCTGTTCCAGGTTGTATCATGGCCCCGATTGAAAGATGTCCGATAAACACCCCTTTTTCTTTCAACTCATTGTGCAGGTTTAAGGCATAATTACGCATACCAGCCCCAACGATTCCGGCATTTCCCGCATATGGTAAAGGGAAAATAGTAGATACGCCTGTTGTGAATAATATGGCACCAGAACCGTTACTTATCATATCTGGTAGCACCTCATTCACGGAAAGAATGCCAGCCAACAAATAGCTGTTCATAATATCTACTACACTTTGCGGCTTCGTTTCAAGCACAGAAGTGAATATATCCTCCTTAGCATAGGGGCTAAATTCTAGTACATCAATCGAACCGAATGCTTTTTTAGCTGATTGAATAGCTTGTTTTAAGGCAGCTAAGTTCGTAACATCGGCTACAAAAGATTGTGTTTCAATATTTAGTTCCTTGAGTTTACGTTCGATAATTGCTAATTTCTCAGAATTCCTTGCAATGGTCGCTACCCTAAAACCCTTCTCTCCGAATTTTTTTGCTATAGACAATCCTAATCCAGAGCCTGCACCAACAATAGCAATAGTTTTCATTTTTTATAAACTCCAATCTGTGATATATTAAAACAACATGTGTTGCTTTAATGAAAACTATACAGCCAATACATTTTTACAACAACCAACAATCTACTGCCGAATGTTGCTATAGCAACAACATTACGAAATTGTCGGGTGGGAGGTGAGACAATGGCATCGAAAGTAAGGAACCTACGTATTACACAAACAAAACAGTTCTTAATTAATGCTTTTTACAATCTAGCTTCTCAAAAGGATTTTGAAAAAATTACAATAGCTAATATAACAAAGGAAGCGCAGGTTAACCGGGCTACATTTTATGCACATTTTAATGATAAATACGATTTAATTGACTATATTATGGGGGATTTTGCCTCAGCATCTATCGAAAGTCATACTTTAGATGATATGAAATTCGGTGAGGAGACCATACATCAACTCATTTTTGCAGTATACGATTTTTACCAACAACCGAATATTGAATGTCGCAGCAGCTATGGTAAATGGGCCTTACCTCAAATGAAGGAAAAAATACTAAATGAATTAAAGAGTTTTTTATCAAAAAGTTTGGATTATAAGTATTCAGATATTGAAAAGGATATGTTCGTGCCAATCTTATCACAAATCATTCATGAAGGTGGATTGCAATTGTATCTTGGTAAACATACCTTAAAAAAGGAAGAAGTAGCCAAAAAGATTGCATCATTTGTAGTTGGTGGATCTCAGTCTTTTAAAGGAGTGTCACGCTAACAGGTAACGTTAGTTCAATACCGTGACTTTCTAGGTTAGTGTGTCTAGTCAATGACTGCTTTTTTTCGAGTCCATTTAAGTTATTTTGCTCGGACGAGAATGTCGTTAGAGCATAGAGAAACGCCAAGTCGAACATGGCCGGGGCGTAGAGTATACATTCGTTAAAATATTGACGGTTCAGTTTTCCAACAAACAGGCGCTATCCTTAAATAAGGATAAGCGCTTATTTTTCATTGTAGGACCTGAATAAGAGAGGGCATTATTCTAAGTAAAGCGTGTTATAGGTAAAATGAACTGAAGAAAGTATATTCACCAACTTGACAGTTAACGATATATCGTTTATTCTTAGCGTAACGATATATCGTTAACTTAAAATAAAATTAACAGGAGGTTTTGAATGTGTACAAAAGACCTGATATGGCCCAATATCCTTTTTTAAAAGGACAGAGTCATTTTTATCATCATGGTGTCTTTAGAGGCAACAGATTCGACGCGGAAGTTGGGATAGGAAACGGTAACTTTGACGGGCAAGGCAGACCTCATATCTTCGCAGGCAAAGAATCTGGTGAGGATACTAGTGGTGAACGTTTCTTCGGGCGTGGTGATCTCAAGATTGTCTTATTAAAATTGTTACAAGAACAATCAAGACATGGATATGGATTAATCAAAGAGCTTGAGGAAAAGTTTAAGGGGCTTTATTCGCCTAGTCCCGGTTCCGTTTATCCTATTCTACAGATGCTTGAGGATCAAGATTTAGTTAATGTAATCAAAGAAGGTCGGAAAAAAGTTTATCATCTTACAGATGAGGGGCAAGCCTTTTTGAAAAAAAACCAAGATGAAGATCCTGTTAACTCAAGAATGAATGTGCTTGAAAATGTGGACCTGGACGAAATTCAGACTTTAAGATCTGACATTCAGGGTTTATTCCATGAATTTTTCAAGGTGGGCCGTCAAGCTATAGAAAAGCCCGAAAAGAAGGAACAACTACAAAACCTGCTCGAAAAAACACGGGCAGAGCTTTTGAAAATAGTTGATGACGAAGAGAAAAACTCAGATGGACAATAATTTTTAAAAATATATAAGGAGACTTTAAATTGACAATTACACTTAACCACACAGTGGTATTCGCTAAAAATAATGATAAAGCTGCACACGAATTTGCAGAGAATATGGGCCTAAAACTTAATGGTTATGAAGGGATAGACAATAAGTTTGCAGAAGTGCAAGTTAATGACGATCTTTCTGTTTTCTTTATGACAATCGAGGATGATACTCCACAACAGCATTTGGCTTTCAGTGTTGATGGACATACTTTTGACCAGATTCATGAACAACTTCGTAAAAGGAATGTAGCCTTTGGGAACAGCCCGTTTGAAACAGAAAATCGACGCACAGATCACCCATTTGCTTCCCGTGGGTTGTTTTGGACCAATTTAGATGGTTGCCTATTTGAAGTTATGACTGATTAGCCATAATCAATGTTGATAAAAACGTTGGATATTGCAAATATGGACTCTTTGATTCTGCCTCAATCGGGCGCGATTGTTGAACATCAAAAGCCTACGTTATCTTAAATCTCCCAATTGGTAAATGCGGTGGCAACAGGTGGTAAGTTCTGTGGCAATCACTGGTAAAATAGATGGCACAAGTGGTACATTTCCTTGGCCGTAATCATACAGACTCTTTTTTACTTCTATTATGTTGTCTCAAAATGCAGTGACTCTCTTTATCTTAATAGCTAGTTTAGTAAGACTATCTATTTGAAAAA
This sequence comes from Oceanobacillus aidingensis, assembly GCF_042654105.1. Classification (NCBI taxonomy): domain Bacteria; kingdom Bacillati; phylum Bacillota; class Bacilli; order Caryophanales; family Bacillaceae; genus Oceanobacillus; species Oceanobacillus aidingensis. Next base: position 24,837 of record NZ_JBHSFT010000039.1, read on the forward strand.
ATACACCTAGATGCAATAAAGGATTATATCATGACTATTATTTAACATATTTTAGCAGGTGATAAGAAATGATCCCACACTCCAGTTCATAAGATTGATCCATATAAAAGCAGCCCCAAATAAGTGCTTTCTCAAATTACTTTTAATTCAGTAAGTTTAATGTTTGTTCTACTTACTACATAAACAATGAATGTAAAATGAGAGATCAACATATACACATATTATAAGTATAGAAACGACCCTTGATATTCCTCATTCTAAATATCAAGGGCCCTCCTACTTATCAACTCTTCAATTCATAATAATATCTATATGCCCAACCGTAAACTGCTGCTAATAAATATGCTAGTTAAATCAAAATGCACTAATTAATTTATATTCTTAACCGGTCTGCCAATAGAATGATACTCCACTCCATTATCAGCCATTTCCTGAACATTATAAATATTTCTACCATCAAACACCAATGGAGTCTGCATTAAATCTTTATACTGATTTGGGGTAACAGCTTTAATCTCTCCCCACTCTGTGAAGATGAGACATGCAGCTGCTCCTTTTAAAGCATCTTCCGGACTATCCACGTAAGTGATATTCCCCTGCCCATGACTTCCTTCTGAATAAAACTGTTTAAAGTTATCGACCCCGATTGGATCATATGCATAGATATCTGCCCCTTGTTCTAAAAGCAATGGGACATTTGCAAGTGACGGAGCTTCACGAAGGTCATCTGTACCTGGTTTAAATGTTAAACCCAGTACTGCTACCTTGATACCTTCAAACGTTTCTAACCGCTGCTTCGCTTTTTCATACAATTTCAATTTTTGCTCAGAATTTATCTTAATCGTTGCTTGCATTGTTCTCAAGTCGTATCCATATTGTCTTGCAAGATACTCTAAAGCGCTAGTATCTTTCGGGAAACAAGATCCTCCATAGCCAATACCAGCATTTAAGAACTTGCTACCAATACGATCATCATAGCTCATTCCTTCAGCGACATCCTGAATATCTGCTCCAACCAATTCACATAAGTTTGCAATATCATTCATGTAAGAGATTTTTAAAGCAAGAAAGTCATTAGATGCATATTTAACCATTTCAGCAGAACGACGATTGACAGATACAATTGGTAAATTAAACGGTGCATAAATCTCTGTTAAGAGGTTTTCTGCCCATTCACTCTCCGTACCAATAACGATACGAGCTGCCTCTAATGTATCTTTTACCGCAGATCCTTGTGCAAGAAATTCAGGGTTAGACGCTACTTCGACTTTTACATCATTAACAAGTGACTTATTAATAAGCTCCGCTATTTTATCATTCGTGCCAATTGGTACCGTTGATTTGATTACAATTAAACAATCCTTTGCAACAGACTCAGCAATTTGTTTTGCTACTGTTTCTACATATTGCAAATTCGCTGAGCCATCTTCTTTTTCTGGAGTACCAACACCAATAAATACGGCATCTGCTTCTTTATATGCAGAGGAATAATCCATGGTAAAATGCAATCTGCCAGCTTCAATATTTTTGCGCATTAATTCTTCTAATCCTACTTCATAAATTGGAGAAATTCCGTCTCGCATCGTTTTTACTTTTTGTTCGTCTATATCAACGCATGTTACGTTATGTCCGTTTTCTGCCATGCATACGCCAGTTACTAGACCGACGTAGCCAGTGCCGGCTACTGCTAGGTTTTTCAAAAGAAATCCCCCTATAAAATCAATTTCTTTTAAAATATACTGTATAATATCTCTTTTTGAATAAATTACTAATTAGTATTCATACTAACTTCTTAAAGCTCTTCACAGAAATATTTTTAACAGTATAATGCTTTAAATTAACAATTACTATCCTATACTCTTTAAGTAATTTAAACAACTATTTACACCTTTATATTTTTTGTTGCTAACTAGGCGCTAAGATTTATTAATTTTTGAATTATTGCCCATATATATGTCTAAAATTATACTAGCATCAACAAGATGCTTTAAGCTAAGCTTAATTTTCATATAAATAAAGCAAGTACCCCTTTTAAATTCAAAGGTTCACTTGCTTTATTAATATTCAATAAAATACTATTTATTTCCAAAAAAGTCAATAATCGTATCAGCTATTCTCCTAGAAGCTTCTCCATCTCCATAAGGGTTCGAAGCTTTTGCCATTTCACTATGTTTTTGTTGATCGCTTAATAATTCATGAGCTGTATTAAAAATAGTATCTTCATCCGTTCCTACTAATTTTAATGTTCCAGCATCAATACCTTCAGGACGCTCGGTAGTGTCTCTCAACACCAGTACAGGGACTCCTAAGGAAGGAGCTTCTTCTTGAACACCGCCAGAATCCGTTAATATTAAATGTGCATGGGATGCAAAATTATGAAAATCTATTACACCTAGAGGTTCAATTAATTTAATTCGATCATCATTTCCTAAAATATCGTCTGCTGTTTCTTTAACAACAGGGTTTAAATGAACTGGATAAACAACTTGGATATCATCATGTGTTTCTACTAATCGCTTAATTGCACGAAACATTTGTTTCATGTTATTCCCTAAATTTTCTCTTCTATGTGCCGTCATTAACACAAGACGCTTCTCACCTAATTCATCGATAATCGGGCTAGAATATGATTCATCAACTGTTGTTTTCAGAGCATCGATTGCTGTATTTCCAGTAATAGCGATGTATTCTTTTGGTTTATTTTCATTCAATAGATTTTGTTTAGATTTTTCTGTCGGCGCAAAATGTAAATCTGCTATTACGCCAGTAAGCTGTCGGTTCATCTCTTCTGGAAATGGAGAATACTTGTCCCATGTACGTAATCCCGCCTCTACATGTCCTACTACAATTTGATTATAGTAGGCAGCAAGAGAAGCTGCGAATGTCGTACTGGTATCACCATGTACTAAGACAATATCTGGTTTTACCTTTTTCATTACCTCATCAAGACCTTCTAAAGCACGATTCGTAATTTGCGCAAGAGATTGTTGTTTTTTCATAATATTCAAATCAAAATCCGGAGTTATTTCAAATATCTCCAAGACTTGATCCAGCATTTCTCTGTGCTGAGCAGTCACCGTTACAATTGACTCAAATTCTTCTGTACGTTTGTTCAATTCGAGTACAAGCGGTGCCATCTTAATCGCTTCAGGTCTTGTCCCAAATATAGTCATTACCTTAATCCGTTTTGCCAAATCTATCACTCCAAGTTTTATGTATTGATTGCCAAAATTTTCACCTACAAAATTGACATTACTAAAATCATTATAGCAATCTTTTCCTAAATATAAAATACTATTTACATAAAATATAAAGTCTACTTCCTGATAAACGCATAATTATATATAAATACAAGTAATAAAAGACATTATAAAGTGGACCCCATTGTCAAGACACCAATTTTATAAAAATTAGGTGGGTCCATTATTTTATCCTTATCCCATCTTACTGACCAGGCTCTGGCTCAGGAAAGATA
>NZ_JBHSFT010000040.1:0-33777 GCF_042654105.1 Oceanobacillus aidingensis
TATCTTTCCTGAGCCAGAGCCTGGTCAGTAAGATGGGATAAGGATAAAATAATGGACCCACCTAATTTTTATAAAATTGGTGTCTTGACAATGGGGTCCACTTTAAACCTTAATATATTTATTAATCAGTACTCACTTAATAATATTGTCTTACATTTTGCAATCAGCATGGAGAGAATTCGGCAAGGATACATTTTAACAGAAAATGATCAAGACATCTTAAAAGATAATCTGGATAAACAAGAACTCACATTGACAAACGAAATAACGAAAGTTTTAGCTAGAAAGTATGATATTCATTTTCCAGAATCAGAGATATATAAATTAGCTTTACAATTTGTTGGATTATATGATAAGTCATTAATTGAAAACAATAATGAACAACAGGTAGAAACTTATGTTGATAGTACCATATTATCTGTACTAAAAGATGTACTGCGCAGAGCGGAAGATATATATTTAATTGACTTTGAGGATAATGATTTTATCAATAAGTTAGCCATACATTTACAAGGATTATTCTATAGATCACAGTTTCAAAAATTTAATAGAAATAGCAACTTGCTTGATATTAAAATCAGCTACCCAATTATTTATGATATATCAGTCTATATTGCTTCATTAATTCAGGAAAAAATTGATATTACATTTAATGAAGATGAGATTTCGTTCATTGCGCTTCATATAGGTTCTCTCCTTGAAAAAGAAAAAGCTATTGATAAGAATTATATTAGAGTATTATTGATTGCTAATGATTACCATGGTATAAGAGACCAAATAACAAAAAAAATAAAAAATCGTTTAGGGTCTTCTGTGCAAATTCAATCAGTCTCTGATTATAATGATAATCAATTCTTTCATTATGATTTATTAGTAACGACGGACAGGAAAGTGGCGACTACTTATGAAGGTTCTGTGTTTATTAAGCCATTTCTTACAGATAGAGATTTAATTAAAATTGAAAAACGAATTGATGTAAAGAAAAAACAACATCAGAAAGATTTAATAGATAAGCTTATAAAAAGATTCTTTAGTGAAAGCCTTTACTTTAATCAAATTGATCCTTCAGGGTTGATGGTTTCAGATATTATAAAACATATGAATCAAATGATGATAGCAGAAGGGTATGTTGATGAAAACTTTTTTTATAGTGTGCAGCGGAGAGAGAAAATGTCTCCAACAAGTTTTCCATCGGGAATTGCTGTGCCTCATTCCGTTGAGCTGGATGCACTAAAGAGCGGGATATCCATCTTAACATTACAGGAACCAATAGTATGGTCTGATCAAGAAATTAAAGTAGTTGCACTGGTTGCCATTAATAAAAAGGAATCAAAAAAGTTTAATAAATTTTTTGAGCTCTTTATTGAAATTGTATCCGAATCATACAATGTTGAACAACTAAGAAAATCGGAAAATTGTGATGAATTTATTACTAAACTCAAAATAATGGCGGATGAATTGATTGATAAGAACATTTTAATTTAAGAAATTAGGGCGAGGATAAAAATAAAACCAACTGTTATCGGGCAGCCTTTCCTTTAGTGTCAAATTAATATTATTTTAGTAGGGAGACTCTCCAATAAATGTTTAAATTATCTGTTCATGCACTACGTAAAACCTACGTGATTTTAAAACTTCCATATCTTTTTTTTGGATGCGATAAATATACGTTTGATTTGAGCTATCAGTTTTTGTTTGCATTTGGATTGATCGCTGACAAGGCGATCAATCCACTCATAATAGCCGCTCTTGGAAACACCTGACACATCTTCTTTACACGAAATTCGTGACGGTGTCGTTGGATAAATACATAGATTATTCCGGCTTATTGGCGAAGATGGACCATAGCCTTTTTTTAGAATAGCTACCATCTTTTCCAAATCACGAATTCGTTTATCTTTTTTTATCCAGCTTGATTATCAGGACTGCGATTCCTACAAAGCTGTTCTCTTGTACTCTTTATACTTCGTTACCCATTTTTACAGCGTCTATGGAACTAAAGCCAATTCTCTTGCGACTTCGGCTGCTTACCTTCGATGTTCCACTACCAGTTTCACTGCATATAATTACCATCCTAGTTCGATGAAAGCTGTAGAAGCAACCCCGATAGATGGTAAATACGCACTATTTAATAGAACTCGAATTGGATGGTTCATAATATCTGTCATCATTTGACACCGAACTCCCCAAAATGGATACGTCTGATAAAGAAAAAGTTAGCTCACCTCTTACCTTGGTCACCGACACTTCCTGAGGAATGTCGCATTCCCAATCCATCCGTTTTCCTCGGCTGTCTCTACAACACTATAGATAATGGCACTAGCTTTAGCTGCTTTAGCGGTATTGCTAAATAACCAGTTTTTTTGCGACCGATCACGAATGGTTTGATCAATCGCTCTCCCCGGTTGTTATCTATTTCGAGACGACCATCCTTCATAAATGCTTCTAAATGATCCCATTGGTTACGACAATATTTAATAGCCTGACTTAGGGCATTTTTAGGCAGTACACGTGCTGTTTGTCGCAAAGCCATATCCGTACCAGGGCGTACTTCGACAGAAAGAGTGTCAAAATAGATGAATACAGGCGCTGACTGGAGAGGATAAACGGAATCATTCCTCCATATGGACTGGTGTCCATTATTCTTTCATCATGTGTAGGCGCAACATCTTTTTCATACTTTCGAATCCAATAATACATTTGACTTGCTTTAATACCTTGTTCTCGACACCATGCGGCAACTTGCATTTCACTAGCTTTCTATGCTTCTTATCTTGTTTTCCATTTTATTCTTTTTTCTTTGTCATCGTATAACCTCTGAATTATTTTCTATGAAGATTATCTCATGCGTGATTTATAACTTATAGGTGGGAGGGATTTAACGCTTACTTTTAAATTAATTTAAAAGAAGATTAATAATTGTTTACAATACCTTTATTCCTTATTAATAATTGAACGTTACAATCAGTAGTGAAAATGAAATAAACAATCTGTGCAGCCAGTTGTGTAGTCTAAAAACATATAGATAGAGTTATTAATAGTATACATAATACATTTTGATTCGTTTTTAATGGCTAAGTGTTAATTAATTGGTGGGCAAATGGAGGGGATTTCTTGTTAATCTTTGTTAAAAATATGGTGCTTTAAGTCAAATAAGAACTTATCTCTTTTGGAAGGAATACAAAACAAAATGAACGGAGGAAAGTAAATGAAACGGTGGTTGCAGATAGCTTTATTTATCATTCTTATATCTTTCCTTACTGCATGTAATAGTGAAGCTGCAGGAAATGAAAGTAACGAAGATGGAAAAACAGTTATTGAGTATTGGCATGTTAACGCGGAAACACAAGGAGGACAAACTGTCGCAGAGCTTGTGGAAGAATTTAATGCCCAAAGTGATACTGTAGAGGTTGTCGCTAAATATAATCCGGATATGTATAAAGGCTTGATGCAGAATATGCAAGCTGAAGCTGCTGCAGGTAATTCTCCAGCTGTTGTACAAATCGGGTGGGCTTTTATGGATTATTTCTCTGAAAATTTCGAGTATACACCTCCGCAACATGTAATTGAGGAACATTTTCCAGATGACGCAACATTTTTGGAAGATCATTTCCTGCCAAATGTAATGGATCTTGCGAAGAATTCAGATGGAGAACAGGTTGGTATTCCTTATTCTCTCAGTACACCCGTTTTGTATATTAATAAAGATATGCTAAGAGAAGCAGGACTGGATGAAGATGGTCCACAGACATGGGAAGAGGTAAAGGAATTTTCTAAAGTGATTAAGGAGGAAACAGGAAATTACGGACTTTATTTTCAAGAACCTGCTGATAACTGGGCAACACAAGCCTTACTTGAAAGTAATGGGGCATCGTTTATTGAGGATGGCCAAGCAGCATTTGCATCCGAAGAAGGAATCGAAGCATATCAGTTCCTTACAGATATGATTGTAGAAGATGAGACGGCATTGCATATAGGCTGGGATCAGGGTGTGCAGAGCTTTATTGATGGGAGTGTAGCAATGACTTATACAACGATTGCGCAGCGCTCCAATATTCAGGATAATGCACAGTTTGATGTCGCAGCAGTAGAATCACCTGCATGGGAAGGAAAGGAAGTAAGGCTTCCTGCTGGAGGAGCGATGCTGGCTATTACTGCTCAAGAGGAAGAGGAACAAAAAGCTGCGTGGGAGTTTATGAGTTATCTATATAGCGTAGAAGCAATGGCTGAATGGACGAAAGGGACAGGCTATGTACCGCCACGCCATGATGTAGCGGAAGCAGAAAATGGGTTAAAAACTTATTTAGAAGAAAATGAAATGATGACTCCTGCAATCAATCAGATGGATGGGGTGGTTCCTTGGGCTTCTTTCCCTGGTAATGCTGGATTACAAGCAGAGCAAATGCTGCTTGACTTGCGGGAACAGCTATTAGAAGGGAGCATTTCTCCAGAAGAAGGATTGAAAACAACACAAGATGAAATCAATGCTTTACTGCCATAACTATGTAAAAGGGCTTCGGAAGAGGGGCAACCTTCTTCCGATTTCTTTAAAAACTGAAGTAAGTGGAGGAACAATAAAATGAGTTCGTTAACTGTGGCAAAGGGAAAACTGCATATTAACAGAGAGAATGCGTTTGGTTACTTATTGCTCATCCCTTCTATTATTATTTTTGCTGTTTTTACTTTTTGGCCATTTATCTACACCATATATTTAAGTTTTTTTGAATGGAATATGATTAGTCCCACTAAAGAGTTTGTTGGGTTAAAAAACTATACGGAAGTTCTTAGCGATCCAAGGACCTATCGTATCTTAGGAAATACGTTCCTCTACATTGTATTACTGTTAATCGTTAATTGCGTCATTCCATATATTTTTGCATTTGTGATTGATCTTGTACTGCGTAAATATAAAAACTTTTATAAAGGTGCCTTGTTTTTACCAGCATTTATTTCGCTTGTAGTAGGCTCTATTTTATTCACTTGGATATTAAATCCGGTTTCAGGTCCTGTAGCTATTTTATTTAACTGGTTTGGTTTGGAAATTCCTAATTGGACAAAGGCAGAAGGCTGGATCATTGTTGTGTTGAGTTTGATTACATCCTGGAAGGTTTTTGGATACAATTTCATCCTTTTATATGCATCCATTAATGGGATATCCAGAGAAATCATTGAAGCAGCAAGGATGGATAACGTTTCGCTCGTACGTATATTCTTCCAAATTATTTTGCCGATGAGTAGTGCAACAGGGATATATGTATTTATTATCACCATTGTTCAGAGCTTGCAATATGTGTTTACCCCCGTAAAAGTTATTTCACAAGGCGGTCCGGATTACGCGAGTTCTAATTTGATTTATCATGCTTACCATGAAGCTTTTGTTGTTTATCGTACAGGGCATTCAGCAGCTATATCTATTATTACCATGGCGTTATTTTTATTACTGCTGTTTCTTGAATTTAGATATGTAGAGCGGGGGATTTATTATGAAAATTAATCGGCGTGTAGAAAATGTTTGGCATATTATTTTCATAATAACGATCCTGATTATGATTTTACCAGTTATCTATGCGGTTGGGATGTCTTTTAAACCATTACAGGATGCGTATAATAACGTTCTAAATATCATTCCAATCCATGCCACTTTGGAAAATTATATAACGTTATTTGATACGTTGCCGATTTTTCAAATTACATGGAATACATTTGTAGTTGCTACAGTTGCTACCATTTTTAAATTAGTTACCGCCTTTTTAGCAGCGTATGCTTTTGTTTATTTTTCGTTTAAAGGAAAAGAGATCCTGTATTTTCTATTAATTGGTACCATTTTTATACCTTTTACCGTAACGATGATACCAAACTATCTAATCATTTCAAATTTAGGAATGCTTGATAATGTTTGGGGGGTTATTCTTCCACAGTTGGCAGATGCCGTGGGGATTTTCCTGATTCGCCAATCGATGAAAAATATTCCCCTTTCTCTGATTGAAGTATCGAGGCTGGATAATATGAGCCATGGAAGAATTATGAAAGATATTGTATTGCCGCTCGTGCGTCCAGCTGTCACTTCGGTAGGTATTTGGTTCTTTATTAGTACATGGAATGAGTTTGTATGGCCTGTGCTTATTTTAAAGACAACAGAAAATTTTACGTTGCCTTTAGCGTTGCAAATGTTCATTAGCTCTGAAGGTGGAACTAATTTCACCGTTGCAATGGCCGTATCCGTGATTACAATGATTATTCCACTTATTTTATATTTGTCATTCCAAAAGTATATTATTGGAACGTTTACGTCATCTGGTATTAAGTAATGGAGGGGAATGTAGTGAAGGAAATAAAATTTGAGAATGTAAGGAAGGTATATGGTGACACAGAAGTAGTAAAGGATTTGAATTTTACGGTGAGAGAAGGAGAACGATTAATCTTGCTCGGTCCTTCTGGATGCGGGAAGTCAACTATATTAAGAATGATTGCTGGGCTGGAAGAAATAACGTCAGGAAATTTATATATGAATGGACAAAGGGTAAACGATACGCCAAGTGGAAAACGAAATGTTTCAATGGTATTCCAAAATTACGCTTTATATCCGCATATGACCGTGAAACAGAATATTATGTATGCCTTGAAAGTCAAAAAGGTTGAAAAGAAAGAAATAAAACGGCGGCTTGATTTTGTACTGGAAATGCTCCAACTGAAAGGGTATGAAAATCGTTTGCCAAAACAGCTTTCAGGTGGGCAACGACAACGGGTAGCGCTGGCTCGTGCAACGGTGAATAGAAGTGATTTTTTCCTTCTGGATGAACCATTATCTAATTTAGATGCGCAGCTTCGGGTTTCTGCACGTAAGGAGCTGATGAAAATTCATGAAATGTTTGGCCAGACCATTGTTTATGTAACACATGATCAGATAGAAGCAACCACATTTGCTGATCGGATTGTGCTGATGTACAACGGGGAATTACAAATGATCGATACACCTGATAATGTATATCATCGGCCTGCTAATGTATTTACTGCTAAATTTATTGGTTCTCCACCAGCAAATATTTTGAATATAGAATATGACCATGGCGCAGTCAATATAGGGAGTCAATCTTTCTTACTAAATGAGATGTGGAAACAGTATGTGAACCAGACAGGAACGAATCAGCTACTATTCGGTATTCGACCAGAACATATTGAATTATCACCTGTATTTTCTCAAAAAGGAGTTCGGGGCCAAGTGAAATATATTGAAAATCAGGGGAATAACTATGGTGTATATATAAATGTGGAAGGACAGGAAATTATCGCAATGAGTGAGAGTAAGAATTGGACACAAGGCCAGAATGTATATGTTTGTCCTGTTATGGAGAAAATTCATTTCTTTGATAAAGACACGAAAAGAAATATTGGTTATCCCCAAGGGTTAGAAATGGAAGATGATAACACATATTCTAATGAGAGAAAGGTGAATGTATAATGAATAATCAAATCACATACTCCGATTTAATTTTATTGAATGAGGATATTCTAACAAACGCTCATGAATTGATTGATTGTGGGGCGGATAAGATTGAATTGATGATGGATGGACATGCTTGGAATGATATGGAAGATATTTTTGAAGTACTGGCAGAAGAATTAAGAAAACTTCCTGTCGATTTTAGTGTTCATCCTCCAGCGTGGGATATTAATTTAACAAGTGAAAATAAAGCTGTTAGAAAGACGGCATTTGATGAATATAAAAAAGCAATTGAATTTGCCGGAATGATTGGTGCGAAACATGTAGTGATTCATCCAGGGTTTTGCTTTTCTCCAGTTTTTGATAAAAAGCAGGCACAACAGCGATCTGCTGCATATATCAAACAATTATGTGATATTGCCAAACCTTTGGATGTGCATCTTGCTGTTGAAAATGTCGGTTATCAAGGGAGCGCTCTTTTTAGCGAAGAGGAATTTGGTCATTTTCTAGACGAGATAGATGATACAGCGGGCTATTTAATTGATATTGGACATGCCCAGTTGGATAATTGGAATATACCTAAAGTTATCCATACTGTAAAAGGTAGATTATTAGGGCTTCATATTCACGATAATTTTGGAGAAGCAGATGAACATCTCCCAATTGGAAAGGGAAAAATCAATTGGGATGACATTTTAGATGCTTTAAATGATATTCATCCAGACTGTGAATTGATTTTAGAATATGCACCAGGAACACCTTTAGAACATCTTCGTCATGGGAAGGCATTTTTGAAACAAAAACATATTGTAGGTTAAAAAGAAAACAGAATATAAAAGGCGAATGATAAACGAAGAAGGTATTATTATTCGCTTTTTTATATAAGCTAATAAGATGCTATTCTGTTACAGCTCTTGTTACTTATTGATATCATGATAACCCTAACAATGCCAATTTTGCCTCCGTATATTGATGAAAAACTTATGTTTAAAAGGAAGTTAAATGAAAATATTGGAATTTATGTAATTTGGTATACATCCCCTTTAATTTTACGGGGTATCCTGCATTGACAATGCCATCTGGAATGAAAGAAGATGACTTGTCAGTGGAATTTCAGATGATTGCGGTAAGCGGGAAATAATATGATGCAATGATAAATAGCCCTAAAAGGAGTAAACTTTTCGTAAAGAAGCTCCTTTTAAGGCTGTTATGCTCGTTTTATATGTTTGAAAAGTGGCTTCACTTTGGCTTGGATATAAGCACTCCACGGAAAATAGTTTTCCCATTGTTCCGAATGAAAAATATCAAGCTGAGGAAGTTCTGTAAATAAAACGGTTAAGTATTCAAATGGATTAATTCCATTTTCTTTAGCTGTTTGGATGATACAATACCCAATGGTGTTCGCTGGAGCTCCAGCCATCCTGGTAGAAAAATACCAGTTTTTGCGTCCGAAGGTGACGGCCCGAATGAAACGACCTGCGAGATTATTACTTATGAAAAGGCGTCCGTTTGTTAAAAAGCGTTGAAGAGATATCAACGCTAAGAAAAGTATTTTGTTTATTCTGTTATGCCAAATCGCTCATTAAATAATTTAGTGTCCTCAATATACTTCAATAATTCACTTTTATTATGTTCAGTAATTAAATAAATAAGTATATCAATGATAAAAACTGTCCCCAGATGTGAATTAGAATAAGAATAGGAATGGATACTAGTTAATAATAATAGGTCAGCATTTTGTCCAATATTATGGGAACGTGAATTTGTGATTGCAACTTGAGGAATTGCTTTTTCTTTTAGAAAGTCACTGTATAATCGCATTCTTTTAGAATATGAAGGAATAGAAATAAAGATTACTAAATCATCTTTTGTTAAACCTCGTATATAATCTAACGCTTCTACAGATTCTCCGTCTATAAGGTTGGACTTAGAAAATACTTCATTTAAATGAACATTTAACATAGAAGCTGGACCGTAAGAATTTTGTCTTGCTAGTATCAAAATCTTTTTTGCGTCTACTATTTTATTCATGAAATTAACAAATGTATCCAATGAATTTTTATTAAATACTTCGTCGATATTTTTAATTGATTTATTATATATCTTTAAAAGATCTTTATTATGATTTTTAAAATCTTCTTTGTCATTATTAATAATTTCATCTTTTGGATTTGCGAGTCTAGATTTAAGGATTACCTGTAATTCTTTCTGAAATTGGGGGAAGCCCGAATAGCCCAAATCCTGAGAAAATCGAACAACAACTGATTCACTAACGTCAGCACTTCTAGCAACTTTTGAAGCAGGCAAAAAAGCTGCCTCTAGCCAGTTATCCAGGATATAATATGCTACTCTTTTTTTCGCGCCACTTAAAGTATCTAAGGAATTTTGTATTTTCTCAAACAATGACATATTTCTCTCTCCAGTTAGTTTATGATTTTGAATTTCTTTTCTATTTAACCATATCATAATTTGAATAAGTATTGATTAATAAATTAAAATTATTCGATAGTTAAGATTAATAAATGCTTTATTTAGTAGGTGTGGTGTGTAAAGAATTTAATTTCATATGTTCTATTCGCCTTCCATTACAAATAAAGTCATAATTATATAACTTTGATGCTGTATTGACAATAGAATCGATTAAAGGGGTTTTTATGTTAGCTAACTTTGCAAGCTCCCTCATAGGTACCAAGCTCATTGGTATATCCTCCATAACATACCTTGAATGAATATCAGTTGGAGCAGAAATATCTTTATAACTGTTATTCAATTGAATTGCCTCATACAATGTTTTTCCGTTAACTTCGTAATTAAAGTTAACCCATTCTTTTGCAGATTGGATATCCAAGCCAAATCCTTGTGCTATAGTCAATCTCTCTTTATCAAGTGATTCCAATAATTTGGAAATTGATGGCGTGATACCTTCATGGTAATACTTAAAATTCTCTTTACATTCTATTCTTGTAAAATTAAATAAAAATGGCACAGGATGAAAAATAGCTCCTATATTGCTCAGACTAGTTGTTATAACGCTTTCGCTATTATGGAAATAAGGAAGATAATTATTTACCTGATCCGTTATTTTCTGGGACATGGATGTAGGGATTGAGGCAAGGCCTACACTTTTCTTTACTCCATGAATTTTTATTTCTGTTGGATTATCTTTTCTAGCAGCAAATAGCATTGTTTCTGCCTCAGCGATTATATTTTCTTTTCTTTTTGAAGTAAAAATATTTTTAAATTCTAATGCGCCTCCAGTCCTGCCGGGATGCAATACAACAATTTGATTCTCTATAATAGTTTCTGATAACTCTATTGCAATTGAATGATGGGCAAAAGCAGGAACTACAACAAATATAAAATTCATGTCAATAAGAGTTTCTTTTAGGTTATTTGATACGAAATTAAACCTAAGTTTTTTTGTTCTCCCATTTGAAATCATTGTTATCTCGTTATTGTTTTCTTGAATAGGATTGATAGCGCTATCAAATTTATCATATAAATTAACTTTTATACCCCTTTCAATTAATTTTGCACCAAAAGCAAGACCGCCATTTCCAGCCCCTATAATGAGAACTCCCATTCTTCTTTTCCTCCTTTGCAAAAATTATTGTTGCTTAGCAAGAATAATTGTGATAATTTAAATTATATATTAATTCTGAAAAGGAGGAAAGTATTTTGAAAACAAATTTATTAATTTTAAACCAAGAAGAAGTTAAAAGAAGTGGTGGTGAGGACATATCTCTTGCTATTAAAACGATGGAAGAAGTTTTTTCATTGCATCAAAAAGGAGAGTATGTACTACCAAATAAAAATGTATTGCGTTGGGGGGATATAGAAACGGAGACTACAAGAGGCAGAATAAATTCAATGCCAGCAGCAATCGAAGGAGATTTTAATTCAGTAGGTATAAAATGGATTTCCAGTTCGCCAACAAATCCTGATAAATATGGGTTGCCAAGAGCATCTGGGATTATAATATTAAATGATTATGAGACATTATTTCCTAAGGCAATTATGGATGGAATGTTGCTAAGTGCAATGAGGACTGGAGCAAATTCAGGGGTAGCCGCTAAACATTTAGCAAAGAAAAATTCTAAAGTATTAGGTTTAATTGGAGCTGGGGCGCAAAATAAAACACAGCTTTTAGCAATGAAACATGTTTTAGAAGATTTATCTGAAGTAAAAATAAATGACTTAAATATTGAACGTGCAAAGCAATTTGCAGAGGAAATGAGTGAAAAAACTAATTTACCAATAACTGTAGTTAATACAGCTGAAGAAGCTGTTAGAGGATCAGATGTATTTATAACAGCTACTGTTTCAAAGGTTCCGATAGTGAAATATGAATGGATTGAAAAAGGAGCATTATATTTACATGTAGGAAGTCATGAATGTGAATTTGAAGTTATAGATAAAGCAGATAAGATTGTTGTAGATGATTGGGAAGAACTTAAGCATCGAGGAGTAGAATCTATTTCTATTATGTATGCAGAAGGAAAGTTTGAAGAAAATAAAATACATGCTCAACTGGGTGAGGTGGTTAATGCCGTAAAATCATCAAGGACAAGTGATGAGGAATTTATTTATTTTAATAGTGTTGGAATGGGTATTCAGGATGTAGCGTTAGCATCTGTGATTTATGAGAAAGCAATACAAGAAAATATAGGTACTAATTTTGATATGTGGGGAAACCCTACTTTGGTGTGAATTTGTAAGGGTTTACATTAGTTGTGAGAGGGAGGGAAAAGGATGATACCAACAGAAGCTATAACGTCAGAAAATCTTAATAGCTTATTATTTTATTTTACAGTTATGGGGCTGCTATTAGTATTAGCTATATTCGTAAGATTAAAGATAAAAATATTTAAAAAGTATTTTATTCCAGCATCATTAATAGCAGGGATTTTGGGTTTGTTTTTAGGTCCTTACGGTGCTAAATTGTTTTCGGAAGAAATGGTTAGCACATGGGGAGCATTAGCAGGAATATTGATATCAGTTGTTTTTGCTCCAATGCTTATTGGAATGAAAAAAGAGAAACAAGATGGTACAGGGAAATTGGTTGCAAGACATTTAATATATAGCTATACGGGTAGTTTATTACAAATATCCATCCCATTGATAGTAGCTTCATTAATTTTAATTCCATTATTTGATTTAAATGAAATGTTTGCTTCGATAATTGAAGTAGGATGGGCTGGCGGTCATGGAACAGCAGCCGGTATGATTGAAGTATATAATGATCTGGGATGGACTGATGGAGCATCATTAGGCGTTACGGCGGCTACTTTTGGAATCATAATAGGTATAATTTCGGGAGTAATAATGATAAACCATGGTGTAAGAAAAGGATACACTTCGATTATAAAAAAATCGGAAGAATTGAGTGGAAGTAACGACAGTGATGTAATACCAATAAAAGCTCAAAAGTCAAACTCTGTAAATACTTTAAACCCGGATTTAGTAGAGAGTTTTGCTTTTCATGCAGGTCTTATTTCAATTGCAATTCTTATTGGATGGTTTATCCAACAAACAATTGCCTTATATATTCCTGGTATACCTCTTTTCCCTCTTGCAATGATTGGAGGACTTATAGTTAATTTAGTTATTTCAAAAACGAAGTATGTCGATATGATAGACGTTAATACCCTGAATAGAATTCAGGGTATCGCATTAGATTTTTTAGTGTTAGGAGCAGTAGCTTCCATTCAAATTCCAATTGTATTAGAGTTTGCTGTGCCGTTAGCAATTATAACAATTATAACGGTGGCTGTTATGATTTGGTACTTTTATTTTCTTGGAAAAAGATTTTTTCCTAAAGATTGGTTTGAAAATTCGATAGTACATTATGGAGCATATTCCGGAGTGACAGCTATTGGTTTAATGTTATTAAGAACCGTAGACCCAGAAATGAAAACGGATGCTGCTAAAGGTTTTGCATTAAGAGCTCCATTTTATAGTCCGATCTTAGGCGGGGGATTAATAACTTCTATCATTCCAGTGCTCATGTTAAATAGCAGCTCATTAATAATAGGGGTATCGGCTTTAGGTATATTAGTATTGTTACTTGTTGTGAGTAAATTATTTGGATTATTTGAAAAACCTCAATCTCCTCAATCTAATGAGGAAAAAGTATCTTCTCAATCAAAGAGAGATATTGTCTAACTATATAACTGATATAGGGCGTGAATGGATATGGTATAAGCTATAGAGATGAAAATATTTAAGTATACGCGCGTTTACTTTACAAGATAATCTTTTAAGATAATAAGTTAGTAGTTTGGGGCTAGAAAGTACGGTGAAGGAACAGTGATATAAAGAATCATTTTACACAATAGCAACATTTTGTGTTGTTAAGCAATATATATTGTTGTATTATGGACTGTAACATATTAACTCAATGAAGTTGGGGAGTACAAACAGCAATGTGTTTATCTATATAGGCAGCGTTGGTTAAGGAATTTAAGATGTAATCAACTCTTATATATCACTAAGCTAAAGAGACAAATAGAAGCCAAAAAGGGAACCTACTAGAAAAACTTATTATTAATTAACGTAAATCTGGTTGTTTTTAAAAAAATATATTGTTAGCGTTTACAATTGATGAGTATAAAAGAGGAGGAAGAATTTTGGGATATAGAATAGGAATAGATGTAGGGGGAACTTTTACTGATGTTTGTATTTTTGATGAACAGTCTGGAAAAATATTAATCTATAAGCTATCTTCTACAAATAAAGACCCCTCTACGGCTATTATAGATGGCATTAATACAATTATGGAAGAAAACAATTTATTAAAAAGTGATATTAATTATCTTGTTCATGGAACAACAGTAGGGACGAATGCTGCGATTCAAAGGACAGGTGCTAAAACTGGTTTATTAACTACATCAGGCTTTCGAGACATCGTAGAAATTGCTCGACAAACGCGACCATCTTTATATGATTTGACAGAAGATAAACCAGAACAGCTTATTAAAAGAAGGCTCCGGAAAGAAGTGGATGAGAGAATACTGCATGATGGAAGTATTTATAAAAAAATTGATGTCGAGGAAGCTAAAAAACCTGTGACTGAGCTAATAGAAGAGGGTATAGAGTCTATCGCGGTTTGTTTTTTACATTCTTATATAAACCCTGAACATGAAAAAGTTATTAAAAATATTATCAATGAAACGTACCCCAATGTATTTGTGTCAATATCTAGCGAAGTATTACCCGAGTATAGAGAGTATGAACGTTTAAGCACAACCATTCTTAACAGTTATATAGGTCCAGTTGTTAGTGATTATATTAATAGATTTGAAAATAATTTAAAAAATAATGGGATAGATGTAAATCCTTATATTAGTCAATCAAGTGGTGGAACGATGTCTACTTCCACAACGAAAAAAAATCCGGTACGTACTGCTTTATCAGGTCCTAGTGCTGGGGTTTCTGGCGCTATTTATGTCTCCGAGTTAGCTGGTTTTGAAAATATTATTACATTAGATATGGGAGGGACAAGTACCGATGTTTGTTTGATTCAAGATTTAAAGGCTAATAGTGCTACTGGCAAAAAAGTGGCTGGTTTTCCAGTAAACTTACCTATGATAGATATTCATGCGGTAGGTGCAGGAGGCGGAAGTATTGCTTGGATTGATAGTGGTGGAGTACTTAAAGTTGGTCCACACAGCGCCGGGGCTGAGCCAGGTCCTGTAAGTTATGGATTGGGTGGTGAAGAGCCTACAGTAACTGACGCAAATATACTATTGAGAAGATTAAATCCTAAAGAAATATTAGGCGGGAAAATGAAGGTCGACTCAGCAGGAGCTCATCAAGCTGTAGATAATAAATTAGCCAAACCGCTAAATATGGAAAATAATGAGGTTGCTCAAGGAATAATTAAAGTAATTAATTCAAATATCATGAGGGCTGTTCGTGTTGTTTCAGTTGAACGTGGACATAATCCTAGAGACTTTACGTTGGTGGCATATGGCGGGGCTGGGCCATTACATGCGGTTGATGTTGCAAGAGAGCTCGGTATGAAAACAGTTTTAATACCAGAAAGTCCCGGGATTTTATGCGCTCTCGGATTATTAGTGGCAGATTTAAAAATGGATTATGTACAAACAAAAATAATGATGGCTGATTCAACCAACTTAAATGATATTCAAATAGAATTAAAAAAACTAGATAGTAAAGCCGGTAAATGGTTTGAAAAAGAAAACATTGAAGAAAGCCATAGAATTGTTAACCGTTCATTAAACATGCGTTATAAAGGACAGAATTATGAATTATCGGTTCAACTTACAGGTGAACTCGAGAACGAAGCTCAACTTAATCAAATAATTGATCGTTTTCATAAGACCCATGAAAAAAGATATGGTTATGCAAATTATAAGGAAGAAGTTCAAATCGTAAATTTTCGAACGGTCGTTTCAGCTGAAAAAAAGAAAGTCTCTTTGAAAAAATATAAAACGGATTCAGAGTCAGGAAAGGGCATAGTAGACAAAAGGAATGTTTATTTTGAGGAGTGCGATGGATATGTAGAAACAAATATATATGACCGAAATTTAATTGGTGTTGGTGAAGAAATACAAGGGCCATGTATTATTGAACAGCTTGATTCAACGATTGTTGTTCCACCCAATGTCACTGCCAAAATGGATGAATATAGAAATATTATTCTAAATATAGGAGGTTAGAAGATTGGGTAAAAAAACTATAGATCCGATTATGATTGAAGTATTAAGTAATGCTTTACTTTCCGTCGCAGAAGAAATGGGGGTTACATTAGTAAAAACATCGTATTCTACTAATATTAAAGAGAGGAAAGATTCCTCTACAGCTATTTTTAATGAAAAAGGTGAAACTATTGCCCAGGCTGCAGCAATACCTATTCATCTTGGCTCTATGCTGGGCATTTGTAAAGAAATTCTAAAGAAATTTGATTTGGAGGATATTCATCCTGGAGATATGTTTATTGCAAACGATCCATATAATGGCGGGGGCACTCATCTTCCGGATATAACTATCGCAGAGCCTGTATTTAGTAATGGTAAGATAATAGCCTTTGTCGCTAATATAGCGCATCATTCTGACGTTGGAGGAATGGTTGCTGGAAGCTCTTCTGGTAATTGTACAAGCATTTTCCAAGAAGGTATTCGTATTCCGCCAGTTAAGTTAATTGAGAGAGGAGAGTTATCCCAATCTATTATTGATATGATTTTACTAAATTGCAGGACCCCCAAAGAAAGACTTGGAGATATAAAAGCTCAAATTGCTTCTAACAAATTAGGGAGTAAGAGAGTTAATGAACTTGTAACTAGATATGGGTTGGATGAATACCAAAGTAGTTTAGATGAATTATTATTATACACGGAAAGAAAGGTAAAAGAAGGTATTAAGAAAATACCTAATGGAACATATGAATTTATAGATTATTTAGATGACGATGGGATAAATTTAAATACTAAGATTCCTATTAAAGTTAGAATTATTGTCGATAATGAATTCATTCATTTGGATTTTACAGGAACAAGCAAACAGGTCACAGGAGGAATTAATGTTGTATATACAGCGTTATTAGCTACTATTTACTATGCGTTAAAAGTAGTGATTGATCCAACTATTCCTTCAAATTCAGGATATTATGGAGCAATAAAAGTTACAGCTCCGGAAGGAACAATCGTTAACGCTGTTTCACCTGCCCCTGTTGGGGGAAGAACAGATGCTTGTCAAAGAATTGTTGATGTTATCTTTGGAGCTCTCTCCGAAGCGGTGCCTGAGAAAGTTGTAGCTGGTTGTAATAGTGCTGTTACAACAGTTTTATTTTCAGGATATGATAATGAAAGAGATAAATATTTTGTTTATCCAGAGTCAATAGGAGGAGGGTTAGGAGCGAGGCATAATAAAGATGGTTTAGATGGAGTACACGTGCATGTTACGAATTCATCTAATCTTCCTATAGAATCTATGGAAATGGAATATCCTTTACTTCTTGATAAATTTGAATTACGAAACGATTCAGGTGGCGCAGGTAAATTTAGAGGGGGTCTTGGAATTAGAAGGGACTATAAAGTACTGAATGATGTTGAATTTGCCACTCATGGTGATAGGCAAGCCATTCCTCCCTGGGGGCTATTTGGAGGCAGAGAAGGGCAATGTGGAGAGTTTGTTATTAACCCAGATACTAAAAACGAGAAGAAATTAGAAACTGGCAAGGTTTCTGATGTCTCTTTAAAATCTGGAGATATTTTGAGTGTACGAACTCCAG
Source organism: Oceanobacillus aidingensis (assembly GCF_042654105.1). NCBI lineage: Bacteria > Bacillati > Bacillota > Bacilli > Caryophanales > Bacillaceae > Oceanobacillus > Oceanobacillus aidingensis. Next base: position 17,697 of record NZ_JBHSFT010000040.1, read on the forward strand.
GTTCTGGCGGTTATGGAAATCCGGAAGAAAGGGATAAGGAATTGCAGGCAGAAGATGCTTTAGAGGGGAAAGTCACTAATGATGTTTAGAAAATTGTTAATATGCAGATAACCCTAATAAAAACTACTTTAAATCAATTTGGAGGTAAGTGAATGAAGCGGATAATTTTATTAATTATTACTATATCCTTAACCCTAATTGTTGCTAGCTGTTCTAATGATTCTGAAGGTTCTTCAGGTATGTCAAATAATTTATCGATTGCTGCGGGTACAATAGGGGGAGGCTTTCATTCTGGTGCAACTGCTGTCTCTAGTGTTATTAATGATAATATCGAAGGAGTTCAGGCAAATGTCGAGGTCACTGGGTCATCTGTAAATAATGTTGAACTTTTACAAGCTGGTGAAGTAGACCTTGCTTTTTCTTCAACCGAAGTTGCATGGGAGGCTTATCATGGTAAATTTACCTTTGAAGGAAATTCTCATGAAAAATTAAGAACTCTTTTGCCCGGATGGCCGGGGGTATGGATGTTTGTCACTTTGGAAGGAAACGGAATTGATTCTATACATGATTTGAATGGAAAAAGTTATAGTTCTGGTCCAAAAGGGAGTGGTAATGAAGTATTCGCAAGTAGGGTATTTAATACCTTTGGGATTAAACCAGATATACAAAACTTACCGACCTCTGATGCAGCGGATGCTTTAAAGGATGGTCTTATAGATGGTTTTTCAATAGCATGGCCTTCAGAAGCAATTACTGAATTAGAAACTAGTGAAGAGGTGAAGATTGTTACTTTATCTGAGGAAGAAAATGAAGCATTTTTAGAGGAAAATCCCCCTTATCCTATTTTATCTATTCCTCCAGATGTTTATAATGCAGTACCTGATGGTAGAGAGGCGCTTGGATTATACAACTTATTGCTAGTTAGTCAAGATATATCTGAAGAGCAAGTATATAATCTTCTAGAAACTATCTATGAAAATGAGTCACAAATTGAGCAAACATGGCCACAGATGGCAAGTGGTATGTTATATGAAAACGTAGAAGAAACTACAATTCCATATCATCCTGGAGCAGTTAAGTACTTTGAAGACCAAGGCATAGAAATTCCTGAAGACTTGAAACCGGAATAAATAAAAGATAAGTAAAAGGTTCCTCTCTTTTAGAAGGAGGAACCTTAATATAATTTGATTAAAGTATTATAAGGGGTATTTTACTACTAAAATATGTGAACAGGTGGTGAAAGAGCTTGAATTTTATAATTAAGGTAATAGGAATTTCCTTGCCAATTTTAATTGTGTGGTCATTAAATTTTAATCCTTTATCGCCAAGTCTTTTCCGATCATTAATTATCCTTTTGTCTGCTGTATTAATTTTTGGAATATTTAAATCTAAATATCGTTGGCTTGATATTTCTTTAATGATAATATCAGTTGTTACTTTTTGCTATGCTATTCAAGAAGTCGAGGGAATATTAGGAAGGGGAGGAATTCATACAACAACTTTAGATTTAATATTTGGAACATTAGCTATTTTGTTAGTTTTGGAGATAACCCGCAGAACGGTAGGAATCGCTCTTCCGATAGTAACAATAGCATTTCTTTTATATGCTTTATTTGGTGAATTCATACCGGGAAATCTAGGTCATGGTGGATATTCTTATAACAGAATCATTACTACTCTGTTTACTTATGATGGTATGTTCGGTACCCCAATCGCAGTAACGGTAACATTTGTGGCGATGTTTATCGTATTTGCAGCAATTTTAAATTTAACCGGTGTAGGAGATGTATTCTTAAATCTGTCCAAATCTGTAGCTGGCAGTTATCGAGGAGGACCAGCAAAAATGGCAACAATTGCTAGCGGTTTGTTTGGAAGTATATCCGGAAGTGCAGTTGCAAATGTAGCAGCAACTGGATCTCTAACAATTCCTATGATGAAAAGATTGGGTTATAGTAAGACATATTCAGGTGCAATAGAAGCAGCAGCATCAACTGGTGGTCAATTTATGCCACCTGTAATGGCAGCAGGCGCCTTTCTTATGGCGGAAATTTTAGGTGTTCCGTATTTAGAGGTAATGTATGCGGCCTTGATTCCATCGATTATATTTTTTGTTACTATTTGGTTTTCTATAGATTTTCGTTCCGCTAAGCTAGGATTGAAAGGGCTGTCTAAAGATGAAATTCCGAGTTGGAGAAAACTTTTAATAAATAGCGGTTATCTATTAACTCCGCTTGTTATTTTAATAATTATGTTGGTAGTCTTTCAGTATTCACCAATTAAAGCAGCATTTTATTCCTTAATCAGTTCAATAATTTTAAGTTTTATTAAGAAGGAGACAAGACCTAACTTAAAAACTTTAGGTAATTCTCTTTTTGAAGCTTCAAAAGGACTTATTAGTATCGTTGCTCCGGTAGCTGCAGCCGGATTAGTGATTGGGGTCATAGGTTTAACAGGACTAGGTGGCAAAGTTGCGAGTTTGGTTATTGGTATGTCTGGCGGGAGTATTTTGCTGGCTCTTGTATTATCAATGATTACAGCCATCATTTTTGGTATGGGATTACCTACTACCGTATCCTATTTATTAGTAGTATCCATTCTAGCACCTGTTTTATCAGAATTAGGAGTAATTCCAATAGCAGCTCACTTGTTTATCTTTTATTTTGCTAGTTTATCTGGAATTACTCCACCAGTAGGATTAGCAGCATTTACTGGAGCAAATATTGCTGGATCACCTCCTATTAGAACAGCGTTTATGGCTAGTAGATTGGCTATTGCTGCATTCATACTGCCGTTCCTGTTCGTATTTAATAATTCATTACTGATGATGGGGAACTGGTTTGATATTATACTTAGTGCTATTACTGCAATCATTTCAGTAATGGCTTTAGCGGCAGCTTTAGAAGGTTGGTTTATAACTAACCTCAACGTATGGGAGAGAATTTTTTTACTAATAATTGCACTTTTGCTTATTTACCCATCTTATGTAACAGATATTTTAGGGGTCCTTGCGATCTTAGGAGTGTTTTTATATAAGAAGAATCATAATAAACAAAAGAAGGAAGATATTGGTGAGATAGATGATTCTTATTCTGTGAATAAATAAGATAGAATATTATAATTTGGGGATAAGCTATAGTTAATAGTTTCGCTTCAACGATAAATATTTTCTTTAAGGAGCTTAATTAACTGTAAATGGAAATAAGTATGAAAAAACCAATCTTAGATACTAGGATTGGTTTTTTCATACTTGTAAATAGTTGAAATTTCTATTTAATGTAAAAACTTCTAATTACTATAAACGTTCAATAAATTTTTTAATACACTAGTTTATAAGTTGTCTACAGTTGAATTAATATAAAAGAACTTCTAGGTTAGCATATCTTATGGAGATTATTCTTGCTACAATCACTGCTTTAGCTGGTGCCTTTATGTTAGCCAGCGCGGTAGAAGGATGGTTTTTGGCAACTATGTATTACTGAAGTTTTTTTAATTTGTGTTAGAGTCCAATTATTTTTTTAAAGTAAAGTGGTTGTCGATAATTGAAAAGATGGTGAAAATCATATAAGATGTTCTAAAATGCACAGAAGGGATTATTTTTTGTTGAATTATTATAATGTGGCTGTTACCAAATAATTCATTTAAGTTCAAAGAGATTACTATCCAAGAGGACAGCATGTAACGTAAAATCTAGTCAAGCGCTAATTTCTGATGAAGAAAATTCAACCTAAACAGCCACAAAACAGCCCCAAAGCACATTCACCTATACACCGACTGCAAAGCAGGATGTAATTTCTTAAAAGTCTCATATTGTGCTGCATAAACTGCTACTCTTTCTTGATTCGGCGTATAGTCTTTACTTGGGATGTTTCTGACAAACGTATTCACAAACTGCCGATAAGATTCACACCATCCCAGCTCGATAAAAGCCGTAGACGCCACCCCGATAGATGGCAGATACGCACTATTTAATGGAACTCGAATGGGATGGTTCATAATATCTGTCATCATTTGACACCAATGATTGCTCTTTGACACGCCGCCAATTAATGTAATCGTGCGTTGGTCCTTTAACTCATACATTTCTAATGTTTGTTTTAAGGAGAAAGTGACACCCTCCAGGGCTGCTCGTGCTAGATCTTTCCTCTCTGTATGCGGGGTAATTCCCCAATAGGCTCCTTTAGCGTTTGGATCAATCATTGGGTTCCGTTCCCCGTTCAAATAAGGCAAAAATAATACACCGCCGCTGCCTGGTTCCGTTTGTTCGATTAGCGTTTCAAATGTTTCATATTTATGTGCAACATGCTGGTCAATATACAATTGAGCTGCCCATTGGTGGACATTCCCCACATTAAGTAATGGTGCCACCGAGATACGATGTGATTTTTCCACAAAAGCCAGATTAAAATGACTTTCGGATAAGGAGTCTAACTGTCCTTTATTTTTTTCTACAATGGCTAGCCAGCCGGTTGTCCCCATATAAAAATAACAATCATTTTCATGGACTGCCCCAGCTCCGAGGGTGGTTGCTCCCGCATCTCCTGTTCCATTGATGACAATAGTAGATGTCGAAAATCCGGTGAGTTTACTAGCTTCTTCGGTGATTGTTCCTACGACACTATCTGCTTCTAGTAATTTAGGTAATTTTTCTTCGTTAATCCTGCAAGTTTGAGAGATTGTCTCGTTCCAGACACGATTTTTAAGATCCATCATTCCCGTAGTTGCTGCAGTTATTGGATCGGTGACTGCTTCATTCGTCAGTTTATAAATAACATAGTCCTTTGAACTAAATACAAATTTCTTTGTATTCTCATACTGGTTAGGGGAATGCTTTTCCAACCATTTTATTTTAGCCAGTGGTGTTGAGGCACTCACATTATTCCCTGTATGACTGCGAATTTCCGGACACTGCTTATGTACCCATTCCGCTTCTTTTCCAGCTCTCATGTCAGAGTATAAAATAGCGAGATACGTATCCGCTTCACTAATGGAAATGACATCTTCCATTTGACCGGAAAAGGTTATTGCCCGAACAGATTCAGGAGAAATGCCGTTTTTCCACCAAAGCGATGTAATCTGTATGACCGCTTTCCACCAATCTGCCGGTTGTTGTTCGATTAATCCCTCTTCAGATACAAAGGTTGTTAACTCAACCGAATGTTCTTCCATAAGCTGCACGTCTTTACCCACCAAAATTCCTTTTACTGCTGTTGTTCCAATATCAAAAACAGCTACATATGTCATATTACCCCTACTTTTCTATGATTGTTTTTATTCACCAATACATTGATATCATGCCGCTTCCTCTTGTAAAGCAGCAAGCCGGACGAATTCACTGCCCGCAACTGTCCCATCATGACCCTGCTGTAGAATACTTCTTAGATTATAAAGCTGCATGCAAATATGTATGAAACTATTATACATGATTTTTTAATGATTAATTGTCAGAAGACTCTGGAGTTATATTCGTAGAGAGCGGTCAAAGAATAATTTATTCTTGAATATTGTGTTATGTAGGCAAGTGAAAGGGTGGAGCGTCTTAAATTATGCAATTGCAGAACTAGTAATAGGAGCGGCACTTGAATGTAGGAGTTACTTATACACTCAAATTTTTGATTGGGGAGTCTATTAATTTATACTTTAGCAGCATTAAGCTACTACATATCTTTACTTTATTCTGAAGGCGTGGTTAAAAGATTAGAGGATAGATATTCCTAAAATAAATTGAAGAGAGCAGGTCATAGGGGATTGCTGTACGGATATTCAGCAACTGTGGAAAAAGTGTTTTTATTGTATATATAAGTGAATAGTTATATAATTATATAACATTAGGATAGTGAAAGGGGAATCTAGATGTTACAAACAACAATCAGCATGGAGAAGGCTGCCGGGATTTTAAAATTACTTGGTGATAAAACAAGGCTGACTATGTTGAAACTAATGGATGAACAGACTTGTTGTGTTTGTGAGTTCGTTGAAATATTTCAATCGAGCCAACCATCCATTAGCCAACATTTACGCAAACTGAAAGATTTGGAGTTAGTGAAGGAAGAAAGAAAAGGACAATGGATATTTTATTCGGTCAATAGTAAGAGTGCGTATTATTCATTCATCAAACCAATTTTGGATCAATTACCGAATCAAAATGATAAATTAAAAGAATTGGAAGAAAAAGGAATACGTATTTCTTGCTGTTAGGTTTGGAGGTCTTATTTTGTCAGCAACACTTCTACTCGCCATTTTAATATTTGTATTAACCCTCGTTCTGGTCATTTGGCAGCCGAAGAATTTAAATATCGGCTGGTCTGCCATGGGAGGAGCTGTTATTGCTTTACTCGCAGGAGTAGTGGGATTTAGTGATGTACTTGAAGTTATAGGCATCACATGGAATGCAACATTATCATTTGTCGCCATTATTCTTATTTCGTTAGTATTAGATGAAATTGGATTGTTTGAATGGGCAGCATTACATATGGCACGAATTGCAAAAGGGCATGGAATCAAGATGTTTGTCTATATCAGCATTTTGGGTGCGATTGTCGCAGCTTTATTTGCGAATGATGGTGCAGCACTTATTCTAACACCGATTGTACTTGCAATGGTACGTCACTTGAATTTTAAAGAAAAAATGATTTTTCCATTTATCATGGCAAGTGGGTTTATCGCTGATACAACATCCCTGCCGTTTATTGTTAGTAACTTAGTTAATATCGTTTCAGCCGATTTCTTTGGGATTGGATTTGTCGAATATGCTTCAAGAATGATTATTCCAAACTTATTTTCTTTAATCGCCACGATTTCGGTATTATTAATTTATTTTAGAAAAAACATCCCTAAAAATTATGATGTATCGAAATTAAGAACACCAAGTGAAGCGATTAAGGATTTAAAAATGTTTCGTCTATCCTGGTTTGTACTTGGTTTATTAGTAATTGGGTACTTTACGAGTGAATTTATCCATGTACCTGTTTCCATTATTGCTGGAATCATTGCGATTTCCTTTATCATCATGGCAAGACGCAGTACCGCTGTTAATACGAAAGAAGTGATGAAAGGTGCACCATGGAATATTGTATTCTTCTCTATTGGAATGTACGTGGTGGTCTACGGTTTAGGTAATGCTGGGCTTACTTCTGCACTTGCAAGTTTGATTCAAACAGTTGCTAATCAAGGATTGTTTGTTGCAACGGTTGGCATGGGATTTATTGCAGCCTTTCTGTCCTCTATCATGAATAATATGCCTACCGTAATGATTGACGCTTTAGCCATTGCGGAAACAAATACATCCGGTGTGTTGCGGGAAGCTCTTATTTACGCAAATGTAGTCGGTTCAGATTTAGGTCCCAAAATTACACCTATCGGTTCTTTAGCAACATTAGTATGGCTGTATGTATTATCTCAAAAAGGCGTTAAGATTTCATGGGGCACTTATTTTAAAACAGGGATTATTTTAACCCTTCCCATCTTATTGATTACATTAGCAGGTCTCTATCTAACATTAATTCTATTTTAACAAGGAGAATGATTATGTCTAAAAAAACAATTTATTTCTTATGTACTGGAAACTCTTGCAGAAGCCAGATGGCTGAAGGCTGGGCGAAAAAACATCTTGGAGATGCTTGGGAAGTGAAAAGTGCAGGCATTGAGGCACATGGCTTAAATCCAAATGCCGTAAAGGCAATGCAAGAGGTCAATATTGATATTTCTAATCAAACATCCGATATGATTGATCCGGAAATCTTAAATAATGCGGATTTTGTGGTAACCTTATGCGGAGATGCTGCGGATAAATGTCCAATGACACCGCCACAAGTGAAACGTGACCATTGGGGATTTGATGATCCGGCCAAAGCTCAAGGGAATGAAGAGGAAAAATGGGCTGTATTCCAAAACGTCCGTGACCAAATAGGAGAAAGAATGAAACGTTTTTCGGAAACAGGAGAATAAAGTAATATTATCTGCAAAAAATCAAAACCACTAGTGTGACTGGTGGTTTTTGTTATGGTGAAAATAAGGTAACTGATCAATAATTTGGCTATATTCCTGAAAATGAAAATCATCCTTAAGATATGAAATATGCTGATAAAATAAATAGAAATAGTGACGAGGTGAACATAAACTAACCGCCAATTTAGTAAATTAAGAAGTAAGGAGGAGCACGGTAGGGTATAATGATAAAGAAGTATTAAATCATCTGAAGGGGAGTTGATGTTGTTATGGATACGCAAGTAACTACAAAACTTAAAATACATAAGCCGACTAATGAGGTGTTCGAAGCAATCGTAGATCCTTTGAAAATCGGAAATTACTGGTTCTCCTCGAGCTCCGAGAGATGGGAAGAAGGGAAGTCCATTACATTGAGATATGATGAATATGGAGCAGAAGGTAAAATAAATGTATTAACCATCGAGGAAAACAAGAAAATCAAATTTTCATGGGGTGAAGAAGCTAATGAAGAAACAGTTGTTAGCCTTACCCTAAAAGAGTTTGATCATACAAGTACCATTATTGAAGTGAACGAATCAGGCATTAATGAACATGATCCGGAAGCAGTAAACAAAATGCTGGGACAAAAAGAAGGCTGGGTATATACGCTAACTTGTTTAAAGGGTTATTTGGAACATGGAATTCGTGATTTGAGAGCATCCTTAGTTCATTAGATAGAAGCATCTTCCGTAATTACCTTGCCTTATTGAACGAATGGATGAGTTAACTTAAATTCCGTAAATTGACTGATGCAAATTCAAGAATTATACGCTGATACTGCGTGTGGATGGTTATGTTAGGTATCGTAAAAACCTAGCCGAAAAACACGGAGGCAAGGTCAGCAGCATAATAATCCCTTCCTGTTTTGAAATGCAGAGAAGGGGTTATTTTTGTTGGAGTTTTAAAATGGGAAGGCATTTTTGAACGCAACACCTCGCTTAAACCGGTACATAATGAAAAAATAAAATAATCCCATTTTACGTACTTGCAAATGACGTTGCGTAATGTGATTTAATATTAATCAGGAGGTGTATTCATGGAAAAGGAAAGGAAGTTTTCGATTGGAGAAATTTCCAAACTGACTGGTGTCACCGTCCGGACGTTACAATATTACGATAATATTCAATTAGTACCGTTACAAAAAAGCGAAACAAGCAGACGGAGATATTACACAGAATCAGACTTAACCAGGCTGCAACAGGTTCTGTTCTATAAATCATTAGGATTAAAAATCAAAGATATTACGAAGCTGTTAGAAGAAACCACAACTGCTGAGCAGCTTCGTCACGTATTAGAAAAACAGCGCGAAATTTTTTATTATAAGCTGCATGATATCAAAAGCAATATTGCGATGATTGAAGCGAGCTTGGCTGGCATTGAAAAAAATGATTCCCTTCCTTTAGGAAATTTGGTGCAATTAATTATCTCTTTAAACAAGGACACGGTGTATCAATATAAAGATGTTTCCTTTGATAAAAAATCTGAAGATACCTTTATGGAGCACTATCAGAATGAGGAAGCGATTTTGGAAGTATATTGGGACTGGAAAGCACTGATATTAGAAGCGGTCGCACACATACTGAATGCTATTCATCCAGAGAGTGAGCAAGGACAAGACTTTGCTAAAAGGTGGATTGAAATGGTTGTAAGTATTTCAGGCGGGAGTCAGGAGCTGCTCGATGTTTATAAAGATTCCTATAAAAACCGGGAGCAATGGCCAAAGGAGGACCGGCAGCTGATTGACTTTACCAATGCGTTTATCGATAAGGCGGTAGACCACTACTTATCTTCAGGCAAGTCTGACGACTGGAGGAACAAAAATGATTGAAATGAAGCATTTAACGAAAACATTTAAGGATAACATCTCCGTCAATCAATTATCACTGGTCATCCAGCCAGGCGTGGTGACAGGTTTTTTAGGTCCAAATGGCGCAGGGAAATCCACAACAATGAAAATGATATTGGGACTGATGAACCCAAGCAGGGGCAGTGTAACGATTGATGGGCAGGCCTATAAAGATTTAAAGCTTCCTATTTCTAAAGTAGGAGCTTTAATTAACGGAGATGCAGTAAATCCAAAATTAACTGCCAAGCAGCATTTAGAAATCCTCGCTTCAGCTAGCGGTATTTCCAAAAAACGAGTAGATAGCATGCTGATGGAAACCGGGTTGGAAAATGTAAAAGACAAACCAATCGGCACATTCTCCTTAGGAATGAAACAGCGTTTAGGAATCGCTGCTGCTCTTCTGGGAGATCCGGAAACAGTCATCTTAGATGAACCCTTTAACGGATTAGACGTAGACGGGATTCATTGGTTGCGTAAATTAGCAAAGAAGCTGGCACGGGAAGGGAAAGCAGTACTTGTGTCCAGTCATCTCATGAGTGAAATGCAAATGATAGCGGATCGAATGATTATCCTTGCCCAAGGTAAATTAATTGCGGATATGACCATCGATGAATTAGCACAAAACAGTCTCGGCTCCTTTGTAAAGGTAAAGTGTGAAGATAATCATAAATTACAGCGTTTATTAGCTGCAAAAGGGGCAGAGGTGAAACAGGTGAAAAATGACGTGCTGCAGGTTTATCAATTAGATATAAAACAAATTGGATTAACAGCGAAGGAAGGACAGCTTGCCTTATACGAATTAACGAAGGTACAGCCTTCCTTGGAACAATTATTTGTAGAATTAACGGAAGGAAAAGCAGATTACGTTTCAACGGATAACCTGATGGCGGAAGGGAGGGAAAGCGAATGAGGAATATCATTCAAGCGGAATATAAAAAGATTTTCTTTCTTACCTTTTCCAAAGTCTTTTTGACTTTTACCATTGGAATCAGTTTATTGATAGGGGTTATCTTTGCTGTAACAACCAACGTCACACAGGGTACGGCAATTACAGATTTATCTGTTATGGAGGTTGTTTCCGCAAATATGCTAGGCGTGGATCTAGCCAGTATTTTGTTGATTATTTTTACTGCGTTAACGATATCGAGGGAATTTACCGCAGAAACCATTTACACTTCTTTAGCAGCCGTTCCGAATCGGAAAAAACTATTTTTGGGAAAATATCTCATCTTTTTTCTACTGTCCATAGCAGTGAGCATCCTGACCGTAGCACTCACTTACCTGTCCAGCCAACTCATTCTGATGGTAAATAACATGTCATTTGCCAGCTTAGCCGATTCGGATATCCGGCAATTTGTTTTTGGAGTCTTGCTGATGCCAGTATTTTATTGCCTGCTTACCGTTGCGGCAACCATTCTTTTCAAGAACAGCGGTGGAGGAATTGCTTTTTCTATCATCATTTTGGCAATCCCGGCACTGATTCAAATGTTTCCCGATTCGCTCCAAAAAGTCTTTCTTCCGATTTTGCCTCAATCGGCAATACACAGTTTATCTGGTACAGCTGGAGCAGAATCGTTTGAAGCAACCGGTGCGATTACCAGTATGACTATATTGATTCTATGGCTGGTCATTACATCTGTTATAGCTATCTTTTCATTTCAGAGAAGGGATTTTTAATCTATTATGGTATGTAGAAGAAAATTTTTTTCTATAGATTATTATTCATAAAACTAATTTAACCTGGAGAGAACAATGAATATAAAGAAGATATATCTAATTTTATTAAATGTGCTGCTTGTATTCTTTTTGATATTTTTGCTTTCTGTAGAGCATCTAAACTTATATGCAGTCATCTATGCCGTGGTGGCAGTGATTTTGATTGGCCATTTATGGTTATCACAGAGTAAAAAAACAACAAAAATCATTTTGACAATTATTTATTTACTCATTATGTCTGCGCAACAGGTGTTTAATACCTTATTTGTATTTTCCGGTATCGATACAGGTATGGTATTTCTAATAAAGAAAATGATTGCGGTTATTTTTATGCTGGTTCCTTTTTTTGTTTTGTATTTTAATTATCTGTATACGATACAAAACGTCTTTTCCCAATCTGTAAAGGACGCCACTGCAATCAGTTTTAACATGATGAAAGAAATGCAAAAAAGTACTTTCAGCTTGGGGAATAAATTAAAGAAAGGCAGAAATTCCTTATCCCGGGAAAACCTAAATGAAATCATGGAGGATCTTCCCAGGCACAGCTATACGAAATATTTAAATAAAAATACCTTAACCGATGCCTTCTTTGCGGAATGTCAGCGGAGTTTAGCTGATGAACATTTGTATATTGTCATTTCAAGTACCGGAAGTCCTGCAAGTGAACTGATCTCTGTCTTTACACAAAAAGTTTATAATCATGTTTCACTTAGCTTTGACAGAGACTTAAAAACGATTGTGAGTTATAACGGCGGAGAAAAAGTTTCCCCACCCGGCCTGAACCAAGAACAGTTAGCACAATTTCACAAAAAGGACGATGCGGAAATATTAGTCTACAGCCTGGAGGCTTCAAAGGCACAAAAAGAGATAATTATGGATAAAGTAAAGGAAATTAATGAAACAGGCAGTGCGTATAATTTTGTCGGGCTGGTTACTAAATTCTCTATCCGTCCCAATATTATGTTTTGTTCCCAGTTTGTCTATAATATGCTGAAAATAGCCGGCTTGGAATATTTTCAGAGCCCTGCCACTAAAATAAAGCCGACCGACTTAGTGGAAAAAGATTATTATAGAAAATTGGCATTTTGTTATCAAATCAAATTTAATGAGTTGTAGAATGTTTGGTTGATTATTGAATCACAGGTTAGAAGAAAAAAATGTATAACTATATGTATTGCAGATTAAAAGGGATATGAGCTGCTGTACGTGGAGAAAATCAGGTGATTAGGTTAAGGTCTGGCTGCCTTTCGAAAATGGAACGCTAACTCTTTCTAGTTTAATTATAGCATATACAAAAAAGTAAATATAGACTGTTTATTCCCATTTACTACTGCTAAAATCAATAGAACCATAGCGAATAGGAGAGATGTAGAATGCGTTCTTTGGTTATCGGTTTTCAGGAAATGGACAAAACACAGCTTATGAACGTTGGAGGCAAGGGGCTAAATTTAGGGGAATTATCAAAAATCCCGGGGATAAAGGTGCCTGAAGGATTTTGTATCACGACAGCTGGATATCAAAAATCCATCCAAAAAAATGATCGATTGAAAGAACTGATACATCAATTAGCAACGTTAAAAGCAGCGGACCGAGACCACGTTGGTGAACTCAGCAAAAAGATACGGCAAGCCATCATAGAAACAGAAATCCCTGCTGATATAGTGAAAGAGGTTACCGACAAACTCTCTAAATTCGGTGATGAACATGCTTATGCGGTTCGTTCCAGTGCCACTGCCGAGGATTTGCCTTATGCTTCTTTTGCTGGTCAGCAAGACACGTATTTAAATATTATCGGAAAAGAAGCCATCTTACAGCATATCCGAAAATGCTGGGCTTCCTTATTTACGGATCGTGCAGTAATTTACCGGATACAACATGGATTTGATCACAATCAAGTTTATTTATCTGTTATCATTCAAAGAATGGTGTTCCCACAGGCTTCAGGTATTTTATTTACGGCAGATCCCATCTCCTCCAACCGAAAACTGCTATCGATTGATGCTGGTTTTGGCCTGGGAGAAGCATTCGTTTCCGGTTTGACGTCAGCTGATTGCTATAAAGTCGAAGAAGGAAAAATCATTGATAAGATGATAGCCGATAAAAAGTTAGCTATCTATGGACGAAAAGATGGAGGGACAAATACACATCAGCTGAATCCGGAACAACAAAAGGCTCAAACACTTACAGATCAACAAATCTTACAGCTGGCCAGTATCGGACGTGAAATTGAAGCTTCCTTTGGAATGCCGCAAGATATTGAATGGTGTTTGGTTGATGATACATTTTATATTGTCCAGAGTCGTCCTATTACGACGTTATATCCCGTCCCTGAAGTGAATGATGCAGAAAAACATGTTTATGTATCTGTCGGCCATCAACAAATGATGACGGATCCTATGAAGCCATTAGGAATTTCCTTCTGGCTGTCAACAACTCCAGCACCAATGCATCAAGCTGGCGGGAGGTTATTTGTTGATATTGCACCGCGACTGGCTACACCTGACAGTAGACAAACGCTGATAGAAACCCTTGGAGAGTCTGATCCGCTCATAAAAGATGCCTTAATGAGTCTTATTGAGCGGGGAGATTTTAGCAAACCTTTGCCAAATGGCGATCATGAACCAGCATTCACCAATCGTGATAAAGCGATGGATTCGATCGGTTTTCACTCACAAATTGAAAATGACTCCACGATTGTCTCTGACTTAATCAAAAGCAATCAAGCATCTGTAGATGAATTAAAACAGACTATCCAAGCCTATTCAGGAGCGGATTTGTTTGATTTTATTCTGGAAGACCTTCAGCGATTAAAGAAAATCTTATTTGATCCGCAAAGCTCGAAAGTAATCATGACTGCTTTAGAGGCTCCTGTATGGATTAATAAAAAAATGGATAAATGGCTGGGAGAAAAGAACGTGGCAGATATACTGTCGCAATCTGTACCAAACAATATTACTTCAGAGATGGGACTGGAATTATTAGATGTGGCAGATGTCATTCGCCCTTACCCGGAAGTAATTGCGTATTTACAAGGCGTTAAAGAGGATGATTTTCTAGATAAATTGACCGAATTTGAAGGTGGCCAAGAGGCTCAACATGCCATTTATGCTTATCTGAACAAATATGGTATGCGCTGTGCCGGGGAAATCGATATTACAAAAACGCGTTGGAGTGAAAAACCGTCTATACTTGTCCCAATGATTCTTAATAATATTAAAAACTTTGAAGCTGGTGCCAGCAAAACAAAATTTGACCAAGGACGGCAAAATGCTTTAAAAAAAGAACAAAAGCTTCTTGGACGCTTGGAGCAATTACCCGATGGGAGGCAAAAAGCGAAAGAAGTGAAGCGGGTAATTCGTTTAATGCGGAATGTTATTGGTTATCGGGAATATCCCAAATATGGCTTTATTAGTCGTTATTTCATTTATAAACAAGCTTTGCTAAAAGAAGCTGAACGGCTCGTACAAGCGGATATTATTTATGAAAAAGAAGATATATACTACCTCACTTTGGAAGAACTTCATGAAGCTGTACGAACAAACAACTTGGATTATCAGATTATCAGTGAACGGAAAAAAGCATATAAATCATACGAAAAACTGACTCCGCCACGTGTGATGACATCAGATGGTGAGATCATTACAGGTGATTATAAAAGAAAAAATCTCCCTGCCGAGGCAATAGCAGGTTTGCCCGTTTCTTCAGGAGTTGTAGAAGGAAGAGCACGTGTTATTTTAAATATGGAAGAAGCCAACTTGGAAGAAGGAGATATTTTAGTTACTGCCTTTACTGATCCCAGCTGGACACCATTGTTTGTTTCCATTAAGGGACTCGTTACAGAAGTTGGCGGGCTGATGACGCATGGAGCCGTTATTGCAAGAGAATATGGTCTTCCAGGAGTGGTTGGTGTAGAAAATGCAACGAAGCTGATTAAGGATGGACAACGAATTCGCGTGCATGGAACAGAAGGGTATATTGAAATATTGTAATTGTTGAGGATGTTATAAGGGTTTTTGTTCAACGTAACAGCTAAGGGTATTAAAAAAGAGTCTATAAGAGATGTGTATCTCTATATAGACTCTTTTTATCAAGTTTTCAAATCCTCCGTTATAAATAATCGCCATACAAGAATCCATAAACCCGAAATCAAAACAGAAATAAATATTACAATTCCTTTACTTTCTTTTATGAAGTAGGTAAAAAGAGGTAAAAAGAGCACTTTGTAATGATAGCTAAGAAACGAATAAGATACGGAAGTTTCTTAATTATTTTAAATATAACGAAACTCAAAATTAGGGAAAAGGTCATAACAAAAAATGGGGACAAGTCAGTTCGAATTAGGACTAAGTGATATTCGGCCTATTGTAAAATGATTTATAAATACATAATATTATGAAATAACATGAAAGCCTGTTATTTGAAAACTTCATAAGAAAGCATTCCTGTAATGAAGAAATATGAGGGGAAATGAGCGTAGAATCAATTTTACAGAAAAGAATCCCCCTTGGTAGTATAGAGAGTGTCATCGCGGTGACC
>NZ_JBHSFT010000041.1:0-42057 GCF_042654105.1 Oceanobacillus aidingensis
TGTTTTTTCATGTTTAAAATCTGTGTCAAGCAACCTACTACAGTAGCTACAAGTACTTGAGCTTATTGATTTTATTAAGTTTTTCTAGGTGCGAAAGTTGAGTTAAACCTAAATTAATTTTTCAATTATCGTATCATTTTTTGACAAAATCCCATAAAATACAGCGTATATTCTATTAATAATGATTTAACCATCCAGCAAATCAGTACGCACATTTTTAAAAAAGGTAACTACAATTTACTTTATCATGTGACAGACAATTGAACAAAGGTCTTTACTCCTCTTTTCATTTGTCGAATAACATAGAAATTCGTCTTACTCTTCGCTACAATGGAAAAGAAAGCATACGATCCATTGTGAACAGCTGGAGGTCATTCCGTTGAATAAAGATGAAATGCAGCAGGAAGCGGCACGTTTCCTGACAACCTACTATACAGAAACTGGTGCTCCTGCAGAAAAATCAGCAGAACGAATTAAAGAAGTTACAGCCGAGATAAATGCACATGGCACTTATACCCAAACCTATGAGGAAATGGTGTATGGAGTAAAGCTCGCCTGGCGAAATTCAAACCGCTGTATCGGCAGATTGTTCTGGGAACGCATCGACGTGGCAGATGCCAGACAGGCAACAACAGAAGAAGAGATATTCGAATTCCTGTTCAGTCATTTAAAAAACGCCTTTAATCAAGGTAGAATCAAACCCTACATCACCATCTTCCCTGCCTCCTCAGCCAAGGAAGAAACCGTGAAAATCTGGAATCATCAGCTGCTGCGCTATGCAGGCTATGAAACAGAAGAAGGAATTATCGGTGATTCCGATTCCCTGGAATTCACCCAAATATGTGAGCGGCTGGGCTGGCAGGGGGAAGGAACACATTTCGATATTTTGCCGCTTGTTATTCAAATCGGTGCTCATCCCCCTGTCTGGAGAACCATTCCCGAGGCATTCATCCCTGAGATTCCTATGGAACATCCAGAATATGAAGCGGTAGCAGACCTGAATTTGAAATGGTATGCCCTCCCGATTATTTCAGATATGCGTCTGGAAATCGGCGGGCTGCATTACATATCTGCTCCCTTCAACGGCTGGTATATGGGAACAGAAATCGGCGCCAGAAACTTTGCAGATGAGCACCGCTATAATTTACTGCCAAAAATAGCTGAAATCATGGGGTTATCGACAAAACATGCCAGTAATTTATGGCAGGACCGTGCCCTGATTGAATTGAATGAAATGGTGCTCCACTCCTTTAAAAAACAAGGTGTATCCATTGTCGACCATCACACCGCTGCATCCCAGTTCCGCATTTTCGAAAAGCAGGAAGCAAAAGCCGAACGGGAGGTAACCGGAAAATGGACCTGGCTTATTCCTCCTGTCTCCCCGGCAACCACGCATGTCTGGCATCAGCCCTACAGCAATGAGCTGAAAAAGCCAAATTTCTTTTATCAGGATAAGGCTTATCGGCAAGGAAAAGGCTGCCCGTTTCATGGGTAGAGATAAAGTGTTCTTACTTTTAGTGAGAGCGCTTTTTATTTAATTTTTCACTATATCTATGTTTCTCATAGACTGCAAAGATATTTTTTCAGGTTCTCATTTTTAAAATTAATTCTGTAAAAGCTGCAATATCATCCCCGGCTGCTGGTTTGCCTGAGCCAGCATAGCCATGGCAACCTGTGCCAACAGGCTGTGCTTGGTATAAAGCATCATCTCTTTTGCAATATCCGCATCCCGAATCCGCGATTCTGCCTGTGTCAGGTTGGTTACTGTATTGGAGAGGTTATTGATCGTATGCTCCAGCCGGCTCTGTACAGCTCCAAGACTGGAACGCTGTGAGGATGCCTTCTCTATCGCTTCATCTAAAATCCCGATGGCTGTATCTGCGCCTTCTTGTGTCGTAATATCGATTTCATCTATACCCAGCGCAGCTGCCCGTACATCGCCAATTGAAATTTCAATATATTGCCCCGCATTGGCACCAATCTGCAAGCGTTTATTGGTAAAGGAACCGTCTAATAGAGACTGTGTATTAAATTTGGTATCCCGTCCAATCTGCGATAACCCTTCCCGGAGCTGATTCATCTCATCCTGCATGATTTTCCGGTCCGATTCCGAATACGTTCCATTCGCTGACTTCACACTCAGCTCCCGCATCCGCTGCAATATCGCATGCGTTTCATTCACCGCACCCTCCGCCGTTTGCAATAGCGAGATGCCATCCTGCGCATTCCGAATGGCCATATTCAATCCGCGAATCTGCGCACGCATTTTCTCGGAAATAGCCAGCCCTGCCGGATCATCTGCAGCACTGTTAATCCGCTTGCCCGTTGCGATACGAAGCATTGATTTCTGAGCCATGGCAAAATGATTGTTCATATTATTGTAAATCGTAAACGCCATTACATTATTGTTGAGACGCATCGATAATAACTCCACCTTTCCTAAGGTGTATCTTACTTGTTATTAGGTATATCGGTTGATTGGGCGGGTAAGTGAAGTGATTGAGGAGTTTTTTTATTATTTTGGGTTGATTTTAAAGAATTTAAAAAGAGTCCTAATTGGGATGTAAGATTCAACCTCAAAAGGACTCTTTTTAGATACAAAAACTGGTCAAAGAAATTCATCTGGAAAATTTCATTTTATAAAATTACTGCTGCAATTACTCCGCATATAAATAATGGAATATTATAATGCAAAAATGTAGGGACACACGTATCCCATATATGATTATGCCTTCCATCAGCATTTAACCCGGCAGTTGGTCCAAGCGTACTGTCAGAAGCAGGTGATCCCGCATCTCCTAGAGCACCTGCTGTTCCAATAAGTGCTGCAGTTGCCAACGGGGATAAACCAGCGGCTGCACAAATCGGGACATATAATGCTGCCAGAATAGGAATTGTGCCAAATGATGTACCAATTCCCATTGTGATAAACAATCCAACCACCAACATCGTCGTAGCAATCAGAAACGATGATGTGCCAACCATGGAAATTGCCTGTTCAACAAGCTGTTCAATGCCTCCCGTTTCCTGTAGCACAGTCGCATAACCGGAAGCAACCAGCATAATAAATGCTATCATCCCCATCATTCCAATACCTTTTTGGACCACTTTTTCATTCTCGTTCATCTTTATTACTCTCGTTGCAAACAGGATAATAATTCCAGCTAATGCACCAAGAATAAGTGATTCCGTCATAAGCTGTGTTACCAATGCTGCGATAATCGCGATAATTGTCATCCATTGATAAAAACCCCAATTTCCTTTTTCTTCTGTGTACGCAACTTCTATATTTGCTTCATCCGGCTGGCTTTCCTTAGGCAGATGATCTTTACGGTACGTGATAAAAATAGCTACCAATAATCCGACTACCATTCCCGCTCCGGGTATTAACATAGAAATCGTTACCTCATTCAAGGTAATGGGCATGTTATTTGCGATCATTTCATCTCGAATAATCCCTTGAAATATTAATCCGAAACCTACTGGTATTGTCATATAAGGAGCTTTAAGTCCAAAAGTTAATGCAGCAGCAACTGCCCGTCTATCTAATTTCAATTTATTAAACAGACCTAACAATGGCGGAATTAAAATAGGTATAAAAGCAATGTGTACAGGTACGATATTTTGTGACAAACAAGCAATTACAGCAAGACTCAAAACAAGTGCCATTTTTTTACCTCTAAAAAGTGTTAACATCTTATTTACCAGGATTGTAGTAATCCCTGATAAACCAATCATTACAGCAAATATTCCCAGTAGAACATAGCTTAATGCTGTGTTTGACTGTCCCCCCATGCCCGACACCATCAGTTCCGCTGCTTCACCCAAACTCATTCCAGACATTAAACCAGCCGTTAAAGCAGCAAGAATAATGGCAAACAAAACATTGACACGAAATAAACTTACCACTACCATCACAAGCACACTGACTAAAACTGCATTTGTAAGCATCTCCTAACTCCCCCTTTATTTTTCAATCTTTTATGAGGTATCACACGAGTTAAAATAATCTCGATGATAACACTGCCGTTTTCATAAAACGAAACTTCATTTAGTGGGAGTTTTTCTTTTCTCCCACTGAATGATTAGTTGAGTAATTCAGGGAGTTAGCACCCGTTATCTCCGGCCTAAATAAATTTATTCCCTCTCCTTTATTTGGAGCCGAGAGTTTCACGGGCGCTTCTCCATGATAAATATGAAGAGGCAGCTTTATACCCTTCATAAAAACTGATAAATACTGCCTCTTTTTCTTTATTTAATAGAAATTTCTTTTTTTAAAAAGTTATTGTTATGATACAGCGGGTGCAATGTCTGATTAAGCTTCTCTATATCCTCTGAAAAAACTCTGTCTTCGGTAATGCTCGGGACAACATGACGCATCTTCTCCCATTTTTTCTTTAATTTTGGCGACAGATTTTCCACGCCTTGATATTCCGCTGCCTGCAGGGAACAAATACATTCAATCGCCAACACACGCCGGGCATTCTGTATCATCATTCCTGCATGTCTTGATGCCGTCGTCCCCATACTAACATGATCCTCCTGATTGGCAGAGGAAGGAATGGAATCCACGCTTGCAGGATGCGCTAAGGTTTTATTTTCCGAGACAAGGGATGCCGCAGCATATTGCATAATCATTGCTCCCGATTGCAAACCGGGTTCTGAGCTTAAAAAGGCAGGTAAATCATTTAGCTGTGGATTCACTAACCGTTCAGTACGGCGCTCTGATATATTCGCTAATTCTGCTACTGCAATTTTTAAAAAGTCCATTGCAAATGCGATTGGCTGACCATGAAAATTCCCGCCTGAAATAACCACCTCTCCTTCATCAAAGATAAGCGGATTATCCGTAGCTGCATTCATCTCAATCTCTAGTTTTTCCTTCACGTAATCAAGTGCTTGCCAGGACGCACCATGTACTTGGGGAATACAACGCAAAGAATACGCGTCTTGTACCCGCTTTTCACCCTGTCTTGTAATCAGTTTGCTTCCGTCTAACCATCCCCGCATTCTTTTTGCCACATCTATTTGCTGCGGGTATCCCCTCGCTTCATGTATTGCTGGATGAAAAGCATCTACAATTCCTTCCAGCCCCTCCATTGTCATTGCAGCAATCCATTCACTATCAAAAGCAAGCTGTTCCGCTTCAATATAATTAACTATCCCCATAGCAACCATTGCCTGCGTTCCATTGATAAGTGCCAACCCTTCTTTAGCCTGCAATGTAATCGGACGAATTCCTTTTTCAGAAAAAACGGAAGCTGAATCAATTACGTTTCCGGACTCACCATAGACTTTTCCCTCTCCAATTAAAACAAGTGCTAAATGAGCCAATGGCGCCAAATCGCCAGATGCCCCTAAAGATCCCTGTTGTGGAATGACTGGATGGATTCTTTTATTAATTAATTCAGCTAGTAATTCCACCAACACTCCACGAACACCTGAAAATCCTTTTAGTAAAGCATTCAATCGAAGTACCATCATGGCACGTGATACAATTTCCGGAAAAGGTTCACCAATCCCGCATGCATGGGAACGGATTAAATTTAATTGTAAATTTTCAACATCTTTTTGATTGATAATCACGTCACTAAATTTTCCAAAGCCTGTATTAATTCCATATACCGTTTCTCTATTTGCTACAATTTGTTCAACAGCACATCTGCTATCATGAACTTCCTCCATGCTTTTTTCGGAAATGGATACTTTTTCATTATCGAGCAAAATTCTTTTTAGTTGTTCAATCGTTAAAGTATGGCCTGTTAATTCAATCATTGTTTCTTCCTCCTTCTTAACGGATTTTCTATGGTCCGCTACACTATTGACTTTCTCTAAAAAAACAGCAAAAAGAGGCGATAACGGCATACTGAAGTAAGCCATCATCACCTCCTAACGTCTCGTTACTATAGGTCATGATTTCGTATTTATTTGTTAAATATGATTAATTCCAAGACCAACCGCTTCATGTTCCAATCCTTTTATAGGTGCTCCAATTGTCCCGTAAAAGGCGACGGCAATCCATTCTCCTTCTTTTTCCTCTTTATACGGTTTCCCGCGTACAACAGCAAAGCGAAGACCTACTGTCCGCATTGTCTCTCCAATCGCCAGTTGTCCTCTGGTTATCCCTTCAAGCGCCTCAACAATTGTATGATATAATGCGTGGGTTTCTCGATAAACCCCTTCTTCAATTAATCCGCTTCTCTTAACTGCTGTTTCCACTGCGGAAATAACCTTCTGCATATTCATGGACCCGACTTTTCCAAGGCATGTATCCACCTCGTCAAACATGGATTCAAAGGAGCTGTATTCACTTTCATCTAACATAGCAAGCAGTGTGGCAATTTTACCAATGCGAATTTTTTGCGGCATGTAAGCGCTCCCTTTTATCTCAAAAATAAAACTTTTTACTAATAGCTATTTTGATTATAATCTGAATAGTGGTAATAGTCAATTATTTTTCTGGCATTTTATATAAAATGAAAAAGAATTTTATATGCCAACCTGTTATATTTATTATATGATCACTTTTCTTTTTTGATAACCTGTCAAAAACAACAACATTGTATGAAAGGGAATAGCTTTCTCCTTATAGTAATAAATATCCAACCGGTGCAGCAATTAAAATAGTTAATACAACTCTTTCAAACCATATTACAATTAGTTTTGGAATACTAATTGGGATGTCTGTTGATAAAATAACTGGCACAACAGCTGAAAAAAAGATGATAGAAGAAATACATACCACAGCTATTACATATTTCGTTATTAAAACTGCTTCCGTCACCATTAAAGCAGGTAAAAACATTTCTACAATTCCCATGGAAACGGCTTTTGCTGCTAATAAAGGTTCAGGTAATTGCACTAACCATGTGAAAGGGTAAAAGATATAGCCAACAATATCAAAGATCGGTGTATATTCGGCTAACACAAGTCCTAGTAGTCCAATAGACATAATGGATGGTAGAATTGCCATCGTCATTACCATTCCATCCTTTAAATTCATTTTAATATTTTCAAATAAACTGGGAGCATTATCAGCAACTTTCATCGCTTGTTCCCACGCTACCTTTATGCGATTTTCTGTAATTATTTCCTCATATTGAGGTTTAGCCCCATCGTAGTATTCATTACTCATTTTATTCAGCGGCCATAATCGTACGGTAATTGCCGTTACTAAAAATGTGATGACAAGTGTTGACCAAAAATACAGATTCCAAATACCCATTAAATCTAATGTATTAGCAACAACTACCATAAACGTTACAGAAACAGTAGAGAATCCAGTTGCGATAATGGAAGCCTCTTTTACTGAATACTTCCCTTCTTTGAACACACGATTAGTTATTAGTAATCCAATTGAATAACTGCCAACAAATGAAGCAACTGCATCAATCGCAGAACGGCCGGGAGTTTTCCAAACAGGTCTCATAATTCTTTGCATTAATACCCCAATAAATTCAAGGAGTCCATAACTTACTATAAGTGCAAGGAATACTGCACCAATGGGAACTAGAATGCCAACAGGTGTAACTAGACTATTGAATATGAAAGGTCCCATATCTGGATTAAATAACCATGCTGGCCCAATATTAAAAACAATCATTAGTGCAGCAACTAATCCTAAAAGCTTAAAAAAAGATAGAACTGTATTTACGTTCCCTTTATTCCATGTACCTCTAATAAACGGATAAACGGCACCGAGAGCAATAACAATTAATAAGTAATAAGGTACAAACGCGGGAAAAGTATTTCGAATGAAAGTAACCATATGATCCAGCATAATAGAAGCGTTTCCGTTAATCGTTATGGGTATAAAAAACATAAATCCACCTATCAAACTGTAAATGCTAAATTTGACAATATTTTTCCGATTATTTTTATGATCATTATCAACATCATATTTAGTCGTTTGAATCTCACTCATTTGACACCCAACCTTTTTTATTTGAATTTACTCTATTAGTAATACATTCCCATAACAGAAACATTTATCGCAGTATTACTGGCTGGGACGGAGGCTGCGATTACTTCCCCCATCGAAGGGCTTTGTAATACTCCCACTTCAAGAAATGAAAGAGATATGTTATTTCTAAGTGGGAGATAGAACAGCCAGTAACAGCCTGGCTCGTTCCAGCCTGCAGAAGGTAGGTCACAAAGGCATCTGAGACAACTATTTTGCGAGGTTATGACAAGTAATCAACCTCATTCCCACGACGTCATGAACTTAGTCCTTATTCCTTTAATCTACAGTGGTAAATGAAATCCCCCACTGAAAGAAGTTTCACTTTATCACCATTGGCTTAGTTATTGCGTTAACTATCCTTTATTTCTCCTCTTACAATACCCTGTTAAAAACGACAACATCGTATGAACGGCATTTTTCACCGTAATTTGCGCTATATCTTTTCTCGGATCCAGACACACAATATCCATGGCTTTGACTTTCGGATGTTCTCCTGCAAGCTGAACAGCATCAAATAATTCTTCTGTGTACATTCCGCCTGGAGCTGCAGCAGGTGTTCCAGGTCCATGTACAATATCTAATACGTCCATATCCACCGTTAAATAAATTGTATCTACTTGTTGATTCAACTGTTCTAATGCATGCGCAATAACTTGCTGTATTCCTTCTTTACGCGCTTGTTTCATAGTCGTATAACGAATCCCATTTTGATCTGCAACATCTTTTAGTTCTTTAGCGTTAAAGAAACCATGCAGCCCAATGGTGTGAATATGCTCTCCTTTAACCGTCCCACTCTCAATGATATTTCGAATCGGGGTGCCATTTGCCGGTCCAAATATTTTCAGATCACGTAAATCAAAATGGGAGTCAATTTGTAAAATTCCAATTGTCTCCTCAGGATGCGTCTTTTTCCATCCCTTTACCAGCATAGCCGTGATGGAGTGATCACCGCCCATCGTAATCGGCAAAGTATGCGGGTGATGACTTCTTATCGCTGCCATTGCCTCTTCAATATTTTGGTGGGAAGAAGCGATGTCTGTTACATGCTGCTTCACATCTCCTAAATCAACTGCCTTTAACGCCGCCAAATCTATATTTTCATCCAGATTGTACGTTCCAAAGGATTTCCACGCTTGCCGCATCGCATCTGGATTTTCACTGGCTGCCGATGTACTGATAGAGGATTTAGAAAGCGGAACACCAAGAATCGTCACATCATAAGGAGACCAGTCCACCTCGGTATCTCCAATCGTTTCAATCCATTCATGAACCTTTAAATCTATTGTTTGCTCTGTCTGTTTGGACCATATCATGTTGGGCTTATGGAGCATTGGGTAAGGATAATGGCTCATTGTAACCGCCCCTCCACTACAAGCTGCTTCCCGGATTTTATAACCGTATCCACATGATTCATGCCATATTGATACGATAAAGTTAAATAATTAGGAACATCAAAAATCGTAATATCTGCCTTTTTCCCTGCTTCCAGGCTCCCTGCTTCACCCGCACATCCAATAGCATGCGCTGCATTAATCGTCGTCGCAGTCAATACTTCTTCTGGTGTCATATTCATCTTCAAGCAGCCTAAATTCATGATGAAAGGCAAGGAAATCGTTGGAGAAGACCCAGGATTTTGGTCTGTTGACAATGCAACAGCAACCCCTGCATCAATCATCTTCCTCGCTGGAGCAAATTCTGCCATTAAGAAAAACGCTGTACCCGGCAATAGAACACCGACAACTTCCTTTTCCGCCATCGCTTTAATCCCTGCATCGGAGGCTTTCAGAAGATGATCCGCCGAAATGGCACCCACTTCTGCCGCTAATTCCGCTCCAGCATATGGTTCAATCTCATCGGCATGAATCTTAGGGGTAAGTCCATACTGTTTACCAGCTTCCAGTACACGCTTGGATTGTTCTGGTGTAAATACACCGCGCTCACAAAATACATCATTAAATGTAGCCAGTTTTCTTTCGGCTACTTCCGGAATCATTTCCTCTACGACACGTGTAACAAACGCTTCCGGATTCCTTTTTTCATCCAGCGGCACCGCATGTGCTCCCATAAATGTAGAAACAATATCTATTGGGTGGTTTTGGCGCAGCTGCTCTGCCACTTTCAGCTGTTTTAATTCATGTTCAAGCGTTAATCCATAACCGCTCTTTGCTTCAACGGTGGTAACACCATGTAATAAAAACTTATCTAAACGTTTTTTTGACGCTTCATATAATGTTTCATAGCTGGCAGCTTGTGTAGCACGGGTTGTAGCATGAATCCCACCGCCAGATTCCATAATCTCCATATAGGTTTTTCCTTTTAAACGCATAGCATATTCATTTTCACGTGTTCCCGCATGAACAAGATGCGTATGTGGATCAATCAAACCAGGTGTGACAGTTTTGCCCGATGCATCAATTTCAGTTACAGAATCAAGTTGCCCTTGGTATTTTTCGCGCATTTCTGCGTCTGTACCTACCTCAACAATTTTGCCATCTTCTATCCAGATACTCCCATGTTCCAAAATTGTTATGTCGGACATCGCCTCTTTTTTGGCAGGCTTATCAGAATGCCCGGCCATGGTAACTACTTGGTTTGCATTTGAAATAAACAGCTTTTGTGTCAATGTTTTTCCCTCCTGAAGTTACATTCTATCTATTTACTAGTACCATTGAAAATAGCACTCCCCAGTAGAAGAACTGCTTTTCCCTGGGAGTTGCTATCCACATTATTGATCTTTTAACATCGGAATATTTACGTTCTTCTTGCGGGCTGTTTCCTGGGCTAACGCATATCCAGCATCCGCATGACGGACAACTCCCATTCCTGGATCTGTTGTTAACACACGATCCAGCCGTTTTTCTGCATCCTTTGTTCCATCCGCTACAATGACCATGCCGGCATGAAGGGAATATCCCATTCCTACCCCGCCACCATGATGGACACTGACCCAGCTTGCTCCACCAACACTATTGATCAGAGCGTTTAAAATCGGCCAATCCGCAACTGCATCACTTCCGTCCTTCATCGCTTCTGTTTCCCGATTCGGCGAAGCAACAGAACCGGAATCGAGATGATCACGACCGATAACGATTGGAGCACTTATTTCACCACTGGCAACCATTTCATTAATAATTTTCCCAAAACGGGCGCGTTCTCCATAGCCAAGCCAGCAAATACGTGAAGGCAACCCTTGGAAACTCACCTTTTCACGTGCCATACGTATCCAGTTGCATAAATGCTTATTATCACTAAACTCCCGCAAAATAACTTCATCTGTTTTATAAATATCTTCTGGTTCTCCTGATAATGCTACCCAGCGAAAAGGCCCTTTCCCCTCACAAAATTGCGGACGAATATAAGCTGGAACAAAACCAGGAAAATCAAAGGCATTCTCCACTCCTTCGTCTTTTGCTACTTGACGGATATTATTTCCATAATCAAAGGTAACAGCCCCCTGTTTTTGCATTTCCAGCATTGCTTCAACATGCTTTGCCATGCTTGCTTTGGAAAGCTTCATATATGCTGCTTCATCTTTTCCTCGTAAATCAGCAGCTTTCTCCAGACTAAACCCTTCAGGAATATAACCATTTAACGGATCATGTGCCGAGGTTTGATCTGTTAACACATCTGGGATGAGCCCTTTTTCAATCATTTTCGGTAACAATTCTGCAGCATTTCCCAACAAGCCAATAGATAACGCTTTCTTTTCTGAACGGGCTTCATTAGCAAGACGAATGGCTTCATCCAAATCATCGGTATACGTGTCTAAATACTTCGTTTCAATTCGGCGATTAATTCGATGCTGATCTACTTCAATCGCGATACAAACTCCGCCATTCAAAGTTACCGCCAACGGCTGCGCACCACCCATTCCACCGAGACCCGCCGTCACTGAAATAGTTCCAGCCAAATCGCCATGAAAATGCTGCTTGGCACATTCGGCAAATGTTTCATAGGTTCCTTGAAGAATCCCCTGGCTTCCAATATAAATCCAGCTTCCTGCTGTCATTTGTCCATACATCATTAATCCTTTTTGATCCAGCTCATGAAAGTGGTCCCAATTTGCCCAAGCCGGTACAAGATTTGAATTGGCAATTAAAACTTTCGGTGCATCTTTATGAGAAGGTAAAACCGCTACGGGCTTACCAGACTGAATTAATAATGTCTCATCCTCTTCTAAAGCTTTTAAGGAAGCAACAATCGCTTCATAACACTCCCAGTTTCTTGCTGCTTTTCCTATTCCTCCATAAACGACTAATTCATCCGGGTTTTCTGCTACATCCGGATGCAAATTGTTATTTAACATACGTAATGCTGCCTCTTGAATCCATCCTTTTGTATTTAATTCTGTACCTCTGTATTGCTTTACTTCTTTTGATTTCGTCTCTTTCATCACACATTCACTCCTCGTTGAAGTCTTCTGATAATTCTTATTTTATCAATGAAGAGAAGTGGAATATAGATAATGGAATTTCGAAATACAATAAAAATTTTAGGTAACTATAAATCATTTTATAAAACGCTTTCATTTTATAGAAAAAATATTAGATTGTTATAAAAATATATGATTATTAACTACTTTTCATTACATTAAGATTTTCGCACTTATCGTAATCTCCATTCACGAGGAGTGAGCCCCGTATATGATTTGAACACACGACTAAAATAATTCGGATTACGAAATCCAACAGAGACTGCAATATTTTGAATGGACTCGTCCGTTGATCCAAGCAGTTCTTTTGCTTTTTGCAATCGGATATAAATCAGCATTTCACGAAATGATTGATGATACTTTTTGGTTAGGATGTGACTTAAATGGGATGGACTGCGACCAACATGTTCTGCTACTTCTGTCAACGAAAGAGTTGCATAATTATAATGATTTTCCATGTAGCTAATAGCTGACTCGACAACATCTGCCTTCGCATACATCTGTTGCTCTTTAACCGTTTGAAACAAATAATGAATAAATAGAATCAACTCTTGAACAATACGATATAGAACCGGACCATATAAGATAATCTCAAATACCTTCTTATAATAAACTTCACTATCTTGATTTGTTATCCCTTTGCGAAACATAAAACGACGTACCTGTGCCAATATACTCGTTAAACGTGTACGAAGCAGTCCTGGTTCAAGATAAGGAGATTGCATATCAAAAAATTCCTCATACAACCATGTCTTTAACTTATCTCCCTGTCCCTCATCTAGCATAAAAATCAAATTCCTTTGTTCTTCCATTGTTAGAAAAGGATCTATCTCCACCCAATCTTGTGCGTCTTCTGCAAGCAGCACTTGCTCGTAACCAATAAAAAATGTTGTTTCCATCATACGAATTAGTTTCATATAAATTTGAAAAAGTGAATCTTCACTCCCCGTATGTACAACTATCACAATAGAACCTGCTTCTACGTGTTTCCATTCTCTTAAAAATCTCTGTGCTTGTTTTAACGGTTCTGGGAAATCATGGCGGAATACAAGAATAATGCAATTATGAGTTGAGAATACTGATGGTTTATAATCAAAATCAAATTGATTAATAAAAGCCCGTAAATCATTCAGTGTTTCTCGATGTTCAGCCTCTAATAAGTAGACTGGGTAATGGAAGGGTACGTAATCATCTATAAATAAAGATTCATATCGAATAACCTGTTCAAATTCAATTTCTGTATTTTTCTTACGAATGGCTGTTAGGTTACCAACTGCTTGTTGTATGGCACGTTTCATACGTGAAGGCGATAGTGGCTTCACCCACAAATCAACTGCCTTTATAGACATCGCTTGCATAGCTCGTTCAAAAGTCGCCTCTGCAGTAATCGCTATCACCTGCCCTGAATACCTGTAAATAAAGGTTTTTACTACTTCCCACTTATTCTCTGGTATCATATCTAATTCAACACATAGAATATCAGGAAGTTCATTTTCGAGATTTGTTAGAACATCGGTTATTTGGTCAGTTAAGCTAATATTTGTTATTGGGAATGAATATTTAGATAGTAACCAACGAATGCCTTGAAGTTCTTCTTTATCACGATCGGCTAATAGTAGTTTGTAAATGTTAAAAACCTCCCCTCGTGATTCACATATTCTTATTGTATTATAAGTGTTTGTTATTGAATATAGTTTTACGATTCTATTAAACATGTGTAAAAAAATGAATTATAAACAAAAAATGGAAGTATTTCTATGGTATTAAAAAATTGTCTCCAACATAGAATTACTGTTAATCATTTCAGGTGGGCTTTTGAACATCATCTATAAATATCATTATTGGAGAAATTTATATAATATTTAAGAATAATTTCGTCCACTCTTAAAATGATAAATTAGTGAAAAAAGCTACTCTCATTCCTGAAATTTTGCAAGGGAGAGAGAGTAGCTTCTTTCGTCTTACTATCCGTTATTTATTCTGTTTCTGTATGCATAAAAAATCAACATATAGCTACCAGCGAAAAGGAATATCGCTCCAGCCAAGAACCAATTATACGCATTGGTTGATGTATTTGGCAGCTTTTCCGCTGTCGTTTCCCCGCGTACATCACTTTGGCTTTCCTCAGCGGTGGAATTGTTTCCAGATTCTCCGCTGCCTCCTGTTGTTCCAACTGCATTTGGAGCGGCATTATTTGCTTCTCCATTGCCGCCTTCTGCTTCGGTGGGAGTTGGCGTAGCATCTTCTGGGTTTCCAGTTCCTTCTTCGTTTTCTACTGGAGTTGGAGTTTCATTTTCTGAATTTCCGGTTCCTTCTTCATTTTCTTCCGGATTTGGAGTTTCCTCTTCTGCACCTTCGTTTTCTCCATCGTCGCCTTCTGGAACTGGAGTATTATTTTCTTGTTCCTCATTTCCTCCTTCATTGTCTTCAGGGGCCGGCGTATCCCCATTTGTTTCTCCGTTTTCATCTCCGCTTCCTTCAGAGTTTGGTGTATTGCCTTTCCCTTCTGGATCGATGTAATCATCATCTGGGTCAGGTGTTTCTGTTTCGTCTTCTTCATCACCCTCTGTAGAGTAATAGCCGACTATAGCACCATTATCACGTAAATATTGGATTGTATCATCATCGTTGAAATTATTTCCATACAGAGAAATATACATATCCTTTAAGGATAACTCTTTTAGTGGAGTAATATCATTAATTGCATTATCATCCAAATGTAAAGTCTCTAAATTTTTTAGATCCGATAAAGGAGTGAGGTCTTCAATCGCATTATTATCTAAATCTAAATAAGATAGATTTCTCAAATTTTCCAACGGCGTTATGTCGCTGACATCGTTATCCCATAAAGTTAACTCTTCTAAATTTACTAAGTTGGATAAAGGCGTTAAATCGCTAATGCCGTTCGATATCAATTTTAACTCTCGTAAATTCTCTGCATACTGTAATCCTTCCAGAGAGGTTATGGATTCCGAATCGGTTCCATATGCGGTTAATTCCGTAAGCTTAGCCATGTCTTCCTCCGTAATCGGCCGACCTTCTACACCTAATTCTTCAGCAATTGCTGCTTCTAATACCCCATCTTCAAAATATACCTCTGGTGATTCCTCTTCCCAGTCGTAATTAATGGTAGCACCATTATCCCGTAAGTATTGAATGGTCTCTTCGTCATCGAAATAATTCCCGTATAAAGAAATATACATGTCCATCAAGGATAATTCCTGCAACGGGGTAATATCTTCAATTTCATTATAAGACAGATATAAAGTCTCTAAACTGGTTAGATTAGTTAAAGGTGCGAGGTCTTCTATATAATTCTCATCCAAGTCTAAATAAGATAAGTTTTCCAAGCTGCTTAGAGGTGTCAGATCGCTAATAGCGTTATCCCAAAGAGTTAAGCTTTCTAAATTCTTCAAACCTGACAAAGGTGTTAAATCGCTAATATTGTTTCCCATCAAATCTAAAGTCATCAAATTTTCTGCATATTGTAATCCCTCTAAAGAAGTGATTGGACCAAAGTCAGAGTCATAATCATTAGCATATAAATCAGTTAGTTTTGCCATGTCTGACTCCGTAATCGCTCGACCTTCAATTCCTAACGTATTTGCAACTGCTTCTTCCAATACTTCGTCCTCAAAATAAACCTCAGGTGAATCGGTATCGTTATAATAACCTACTGAAGCACCATTATCCCGTAAATATTGGATCGCAGCTTCATCGTCGATATGATTCCCATACAAAGAGATATACATGTCTGCCAAGGTTAATTCTTGCAACGGGGTAATATCTTCAATCGCATTATTATCCAAATATAAAGTCATTAAGTTTTTGAGATTGGCCAAGGGCGTAAGATCTTCAATATTATTATCATCCAAATCTAAATAAGATAAATTTTCCAAGCCACTTATAGGTGTCAGGTCGCTAATATCATTATCCCATAAAGATAAATCAACTAAATTCGTCGCATATTGTAAACCTTCCAGAGAGGTAATTCGTTCAGAATCATAACCATTGGCATATAAATTGGGCAGTTTTGTCATATCCGCCTCAGTAATAGCCCGACCATCTATTCCCAATTCTTCCGCAATCGCTTTTTCCAACACCGCATCCTCAAAATAAACCTCCCGCGAATCAATACCAAACTCCCCGCTCTCCTCTTCGGCTCCTTCTTCATCTGATTCCGAGCCATTTACAACATCGTCACCATCATCTTGTGAATCCCCGCCATCATCCTGCGCCGGGTTACCATCCAAATTTAAATTCTCTAAGTTTGGCAAATCCGATAAGGACGAAATATCCTCTATAAACGTATAGGCCAGGTCTAGATCCCTTAACTTTTCCAAATTTGCTAAAGGAGCAACATCATTAATAGGATTTCCAAACAAATTCAAACTCTCTACATTCCCCAGATTGGATAAAGGCGCCAGGTCATTAACCGAGCTGTAAGCCAAATCTAAAGACTGTAAATTCCCCAAGTTAGATAGCGGAGAAATATCATTGAGATCATGCATCGGCAAATGTAATCTTTCCAAATTCTTCGCAGATTGCAGCCCTTCAAGAGAACGTATCGATGCAGCACCAACTGCTCCCTGCTTCTCCAATTCTACTAATTGCTCCATATCAGCTTCTGTAATCGGCTGCCCTGCTTCTTTCCCTAATTCTTCCGTAACCGCTTCCGCCAATACGTCATCTGTAATATAAACCTCCCGCGAATCTAACTCTTCCGCATCATCGGATTGATCTTCCTCTGTCCCCTCATCATCCTCCGAATCCTTCAAAGAAAGAAGAGCTTGTGTCGGCATTTCAACCGCATCTAGTTCGTTTGAATCATTTTGCGTATCTACAAAACGTTCACTGTCTTTTTCCGCGCTTACTGTCTGTAACGGTATTGCCCATGTGAAAATTGTAAAAACAGCGGCGATAAAAAAGACACCCCATTTGTACTTTCTATGCATTTTTCGGTTCTCCTTCTTATGTATTTTAATAGATTTACAGCATACGCCGATTCGTATGGAGTAAGATATACTTCCCCTTCCTGTCTGGCAGGGAAATCCGGAACATCCACCTCTTTCCTTTAGTATAAAAAATATAGTCTGAATAAAACAATAAAACAGAACAAATAAACTAAGTCTATTATACCATGATTTGAAGACTATGGAATGGAAACATTTATAGGATGTATGTTTTTCCGGAGACTTTATATCCTATAACGTTTCCCATGTTTAAGACAGGAGTTATCTGGATCACCTAGAGACACTTGTTAAAATACGGAGCAAAAAAAAAGCCGCAAAATATAATTCTACGACAGTTTTCCTTTCAACCCTGCATGATAGAGTTGTTATTTCTAAATATGATAAAGAAGAAGAGGATACATATTTTAATCAAAAATGATACATTGGACTAGCTAAATAAATTAATCGTCGTAATGATAACCGGCACTACAAAAACATCAATTAAGAAGGCACCGCACCTACCAAAAGAATCACCCTCTTCAATCTAAAACTTCACTTACGATAGAAAAAACAGTACCTGCCCTTCATTTTATGCAAAGAGGGATATCAAACACGGATTGATATCATAAAGGCTTTTCAAGACGCAAGTATCCATCCTAATATTCAATTCGAAATTGAATGCTTTGAAACAGCTTATCACCTTGTGGAAAGCGGCCTTGGAATTACCATTGTTCCGGAAAACTATGTCAATGCATCCAACCATCCAAATGTGCATATCAAAAAGCTGGAAGGCCCGATGTTAAAAAGAAATGTATATCTTGTTAAAAATCGTTCGAGATATCTACCGCCTGTGATTCATAAGTCTATAGAGACTATTTGTGCGTTTCATGAGGGGGGATTTTAAATTCTGAATAGGCATAGTAAGAGTCAATGAAATCGGGTCCAATAATCTGCAAGAATCATTTCTTCCAGCCCATCAATAAATATAATTAATAATTAGCGAGAATTTACGTACATTTATTTTTTATTGGTTATAAGTTAATAATATACGAGAGTATACTTTTATAGTTTTTTGCCTTCACAAAAAAACTGTTGCACAATCAGTTCCCTGATTGTGCAACGGTTCTTACTTATCATACGTAATTGATTATCTACTTACACTTGCTTAAACCTTTAAATTACTTACTCAATATCTGTTGATATATCTGAATCTATAGCAATCATTCTTTTCTGCTTTTCAAACTCCGCTAAATAAACACTATAAGGTATCGCATGTTTAGCTACTTCAAATTCATAATAAATAATTCCTGGTTTATTAACGTTAACTTCAATCAAGTAAACAGTAGAATTTTTTTCTATTGCTAAATCCAATGCTAACTCACTTAATTCATTCTTATATAAATCTTCAAAACTAGCAGCAATGTTTAAAGATATTTTCTCTATTTTTTGCTTTAACTTTGAATCATTATCATTGAAATTTCTATTTAAAAATCCCTCTAATCCACCAATATAGCCCCCGTTTCCAGTACTTGAAATGGTAGCATAATTAATACCAATTCTAGGATAACTATTAGTAAAAGACCATTCACCGTTACCATCTTTCATCATATGGACTCTTATATCAAATGGATTTCCTTCTTTCGTTCTAGTTTCTATATATCTTTGAACAATAAACGTATCTTTTCTTATCATACTTCTTAAATAATCTGATAAAGAAAATTCACTATGATAAGTTTCTTTATCTCCATCCACTACAAAGTATTTATTCATTTTAATTTTTTGAATAAGATGCACTCCTTTAGCAAAGGAGCCTATTTCTGGTTTAACAATAACTGTCCCATATTTCTCAATAAAACGAAATATATCTCTTACTTTACCAACCTTTTGATACGGAATAATTACATCGTCAACTGATTTAGCTTTCGTTAACTTATCATAAACCTCCAGCTTACTGATTGAATTCCCATAAAATTCATTGGTAAAAGGAATTCCTTCTAATTCTTCATATATGGTATTATGCCCTTTTACTCCTCTTAATCTGAGACGGTCATAAATGACATCTGGATAATTTACTACTTTCGAAATCCATTCTTTATCTTCATAAAAATATCCTTTGATAAACATTTCATCATAATCTATATCCTTCGGCGAAAAGTAAAAGAAGTCAACATCTTCATATTTGGCTACATATGCACATGCAATAGCCAGCTCATTTTCTCCTTGTTCCGGTACAAGCATGCCAATACTTGTTTTTTTACTTAACTCGGCCCAAGGTAAATTGGTATTTCTAGCATTAAATTGTCCCTTACTAGTTAACCGCTGCGAGCTATTGGTTAAATAAATTCCATTTTCTGCAATATACTTTGCATACCCAATAGTATTCACTGCCCGTTCTTTCTCATGATAGGTAGATTGTGGTCCCATATTCACTTCATGCAGCCAGAAACGTCCTGTTTTATCAATGGTTATATCTAACCCTAGTTCATCAAGTACTAATCCATATATTTTATCTAAATGCTGTGTTAAATCAAATGATAGTTGCTTTAAATCTTTGTTATACTGTTTTCCTTTTTCTCCAAATTCATGTATTAAAAAAGCCTCTAAATCATCTGTTTTACCACCGCGGCTAATATTGCTTAAAATACTCTTTTTATTTCCAATACGCGGATATATCTTTGTGATTTGCCATTTCCCTTCTGCATTTTTTTGAACATGCGATCGAATATCAAATGGCTCTTCATTTTTAGTCCGAGCTTCGACATATTGTTGGACCATATAATGACGACCTTTACGCAAAGCAATTTCATATATCCAGTTTTTTAATTCCGCTTGATTAAATCTGCGCTCCTTTGTATCATCTTGAACAATATAATGATTTTTATATTTTTTAACAAAGTAAATTTCTAATCCTCTTCTCCCTACAATAGGTTTTAACACAGCTTTTCCATTCTCATTTACAAAGTCTATTACAATGGATTCATCTGTAACCATTTTGAAAGGCACCAATAAATCAGCAAACGTCAAATACTGCAGCATTTTCTTAGGTAAATGTAATTTATTCTCCACACCAAAACTTGTAAATGGTAATTTTCTTCTCAATTTTCTTTCTGTTAGTGATTGTCTTATCCTTGGAGTAATTCCAACATTATGAATAACATCAGGAAAAGAATGGGAAACTTTTTCCCACGAATTATTTATGTACATATCTCCTTTTATTTCTTCTGTTTCAAAGTTAACATCTTCCGAAGAAAAAAATAACAATTTGGCATCTTGTTTTTCCGCTTCTACTACAAGTGCCTTAATTCTAGATTCTGGATAGCTTTTTCTTGGATTGTTCGGGTCAAGATAAACACCAATTGTTATTTTCTGATTAGAATGATCGCCATTACTTTCTTGAAAAGCCTTTTTTAATTTTCTTAATTGCGGCTGTAAAGAGAAGCGGGTTATTTCGGATACTTTTGAAAAATTGTTTTTCTCCATTTCTCGTGCAATGAATAATAATGGCTTATTGATTTTCTCTGTTTCTATATCGTCTATCTTTATTTCAGCTCTATTAAGTAAATTTTCAATTGCGGTTGCTCCTTCTACAATAGAATTGAATATAAATATACTTTGATGGAGTTCTTTTTCTTTGATTAATTTAGAAAAATGCTCGGTTGCTTCTAATAAGGTATCAATAATATTTTTTAGTTGAAATATTTGTTTATCTTCTAATTTATGCATTATGAAAACTCCTTTACTATTTCTACATAGCATGCAAAATAACTCTATATATAATATCGGATGAAAAGTCTACTTTATGAAGTTCGTTATAAAATAAAAAAAGACCCCCAACTGGGATCTTTTTTTATAATCTTTTCTTATTGAAGTAATTGAAGTACACCTTGAGGTACTTGGTTTGCTTGCGCAAGCATCGATTGAGCTGCCTGAGAAAGAATGTTGTTCTTCGTGAATTCCATCATTTCTTTTGCCATATCAACGTCACGAATTCGAGATTCTGCTGCTGTTAAGTTTTCAGCAGATGTACCTAAATTATTAATTGTGTGTTCAAGACGATTTTGCACAGCACCTAATGCCGAACGTTGTCCAGAAACAGTTTCAATTGCACTTTGAATAGTTGTAATAGCAGCATCTGCGCCTTCTTGTGTACTAAGATTGATTTCACTTATTCCTAATGCCTCTGCATCCATAGCATCGATTGCTACTTGAATGCTTTGTCCTTCATTCGCACCGATATGGAAGGTTACTTCTAACTCTCCGCCTAAAAGATTTTGCGTATTAAACTCAGTTTGACCAGCAATTCTATCCACTTCATCCAATAATGCTGTCACTTCTTTTTGAATTTCAGCACGGTCTTCATCTGTATTTGTATCGTTGGAAGATTTTACAGCTAGTTCACGCACGCGTTGTAAAATGTCATGTGTTTCATTTAAAGCGCCCTCAGCAGTCTGAATCAAAGAGATACCATCCTGTGCATTTACAGATGCTTGCTCCAACCCACGAATTTGACCACGCATTTTTTCAGAGATTGCCAACCCAGCAGCGTCATCCCCTGCACGGTTGATTTGAAGACCAGAAGAAAGCTTTTCTAATGACCCTTGTACACCGTTTTGGTTTACTCCCAATTGACGATGTGCGTTAATTGCGGAAATATTGTGATTGATAATCATAATAACTTACCTCCATGTAATTTAAAATTTTTGAGCCACATCCTTGTGATCTCATTTATATTAACCATTCAGGTCAATATCAAAATAAATAATAATCGTTAAGGCCCTAACGAATCATCCTTTGATGACCTATTTCTTATATCGGCAAGGGGGACAAATTGTTTAAGCTTTTTTTATAATTTTTTTTAATTCTTTTTTTTTATTCATTCCCCTCCATCTTTCGCCGCAAAAACCTTGTACCTTTTTATAAAATACAGGATATTTTTAATATAAACTT
The DNA here is from genome assembly GCF_042654105.1 of Oceanobacillus aidingensis. NCBI lineage: Bacteria > Bacillati > Bacillota > Bacilli > Caryophanales > Bacillaceae > Oceanobacillus > Oceanobacillus aidingensis. Next base: position 22,295 of record NZ_JBHSFT010000041.1, read on the forward strand.
ACTATTTATAACTACCTTCCCATTAATTAGAACAGTTGATTTATTTTATTTTTCTTACGTTTCCTGTTAGAATTCTGCTTAAAGCCTTATCATATCTTTTTATGCCATATCCAAATTAACTTCTATTTGGTAATTGGAGAGGGCGTGAGAGTATGTCGGAAATTGATGAATTGAACAAGCAGATTGAAAAGAAAAGAAAAGAAATGTATGCAGTTTATGAGAAGAATCCAAACGACCCGAATTTATTAAAAATATCACAATCGCTGGATAAATTACTGAACCAATTAGAGCAGATTTTAAAACAAAGTAGCAAATCGACTTAACAACTAACGCAGGATTGCTTTCATTAGGACAAGCACTACTCGTCCTATCAACATCGGTGCACTTATATGATTGTTCTTAAGTTTTAGAAAGGTTGAAAATACTTGTATGGGATTACAGTTACCAATGTTGTCAGGTTAATAAAATATATTAGGTATGACATTTAATAACACAAATGTACGCGAAGCTTTCTAGCGGAGGAAAAACACGTAGACTCCTGCGGGAAAGCGCAGTGGGAAGACCCCGCAGGGAAAAAGTGCTCTTCTTTTTACCGAGGAGGCTGAGCTCAAGCCCGCGGAAAGCGTAGTGTTTTTCCGCAGCGGTCATATTAACCTGAAAACATTACTACAGTTACTCACCCGCCCAAAACAATCGCTAAAATAATTAACTTTCCTATAAGTAAAAATATACCCATTCAACGAAGACGCTGATAGCTCATAGCGATACTGGCTGATAATTGTTCACTGCTGTATTTCTTGTAAAAGCAAAACAAATTGCCATGTTCTACTAAGACAACATATGAATGGATAGTATGTATAGAAAGAATAAGGCTGTACTCCATCTTTTTGGTGTAGACAAACGATAGGGTTTGTCTACATCAAAAATGAATATGAATTCAGCTTGACAGCTAAAAATATGGATGTGCAAGTATCATACAAAAAAAAGAAGGGTTCCCTTATATAGGAAATCCTTCTTTTTCTATCAACTTTCTTAATATTTATATTCTGCAATTTTCCCTGTTAAATCCTCTGCCATCGTTGACAGTGATTTAGCGGATGCAGAGATTTCTTCCATCGATGCGAGCTGCTCCTCAGTAGATGCAGCGACTTCCTCTGAAGACGACGCATTATTTCTGGCAATGGAAGCAAGGTCATTGGCAGTGGCTGTTACCTGTTGAACTGCTGCAGACATTTGCTCAGAAATGGCCATGACTTCTTCCATTTGCGGTTTAATATCTCCGCTGGAACGCAGGATTTCTCCAAATTTATCAATGGCGTCATAGGATACGTCTAAACCATCATTAACATTAGCTGTCACCTGAGACATTTTTTCCACAGCCTTTTGGACATCGTTCTGTATACCATGGACGATGGAGCTGATTTCTCCTGCAGATGTTTTGGATTCCTCTGCTAATTTACGGACCTCATCCGCTACCACAGCAAATCCTTTCCCATGCTCACCGGCACGCGCTGCTTCAATCGCTGCATTAAGCGCCAATAAATTCGTCTGCTCCGAAATATCGGTGATGGCATTTAAAATCGTACTTACTTCCTTCGAGCGTTCCAATAAGGATGCGATATTCAGGTTCGTATCATCAACAGACGATTGGATCGATGTCATTTGATTTAAGGTATCGCTGACCGCTTTTCCTCCAACTTCTGCCTGTGTACTCATTTGTGTCACCATATCCGAAACCTTTGTGGAGCTGTCAACAATTCTGCCAACACCGGTAGATACTTCTTCTAACGAATTCGCACTCTCTTCTGTACCGTGCAGCTGTGTTTCCGAGCTGGAGGAGACCTCCTGGATAGCCAGCGATACCTGTTCAGACGAGCTTGTCATTTGATCGGCATTCGCATTTAACTCCTCTGCCGATGCGGCAACCTGCTGGGCATTATATTCGACATCACGAACCAGCGTTTTCAAGCCCTCCTGCATTTCGTTAAAAGCTTGTCCCAGCTCGCCGATTTCATCCGTTGTGTTTATTTCAATCGAATGTGTCAGGTCACCGGTACTGATGACTTTTGCATTTTCCTTCAGTCTCTGAATCGGACGGGTGATGGAACGGATCAAGAATAGAATAATGATTGTTCCCAGCACTAAGGTAATGACAATAATTGTTATCATCGTCGTTAAGGTTGATGCTGCCTCTCCTTTGATTTCATCGTAATCAATGGTTCCTGCCAGCTTCCATCCAGTTAAATCATTTGTCTGGTACACCATGATTTTTGATGTATTATCATGGCCATATTCATAGCTTCCTGACGCATCTTCAAACATCGTTCCTAATACGTCGCCTTCCACTTCTTCCCCTGTTTCAAAGGTTGGATGGTATACGTATTTTTGCTGTGGATCAATAATGACAGCATAGCCATTCTCTCCAATTGAAACTTCTGAAGCCAGCTGCTGGATAGAATCGATATAGAGACTTACTCCCATCACACCGGAACCGTCGTCCAATGTTTTGGTGATGCTGACTACTGTTCCTGTTTCGCTGGCACTTTCAAATGGATCTGAAATCTGTACCTCGCCAGGGTTATTCACCGCATTGATAAACCAATCACGTTCGGTTGCATCGAATCCCTCCGGCAGTTCTGTATCCGGCTGTCTATAAAATAAATCGCCGTCATTGGAAGCCATATATACCTCAGAGACTTCCTCATTCATCTCCTTATATTGTCCTAATACCTGTTCTAAGGTCTCTTCATCATCCTCTATCTGCCCGCTGTTAAATTGCGCAGCAAATGTATTCAAATCACTTATCCTTAATTCCAAGGCATTATTTACTGTCTGGTTCAGCAGCTCTGCAGTGTCTTTCACCTGCTCTGTTTGCTGTTTCTCTAGTGAATCGATGGAACTGAAATAGGTCATTATTCCAATTGCTACTCCTGGAATCAATAACATGAAAAAGAAGGATACTACTAATTTAAATCGAATTCCTTTTGGTTTTGTTAATTTCTTCACAACTGACTCTCCCTCGCTGTTATATTTCATTCTGGTGATGTATATATCATTTTTTTATGCAATAATGTATCGAACCAGTTGTTTATACAATCAGGTCAAACATTCTCTGAGATGCTTACGACGAAGGCCGCCAGCATTCCCAATTATTGAAACAAAATAAGCATGCAGTATCTATTGACTCATTCCTCACTCCTTTTTCTGCAAATACACCGTATAATTCCCTAAGATTTCATACCTATTATTTATCGGCTATTTTTTCATGAATTAAATATTTTTTAACTATTTTATAACTTTTATTCTATTTCATACCATTTATATTGTGAGCAAATACCCGCTTTTTTTATTCTTTCTTTTTCAGAAAATCTTGAATGGAATCTTCAAATCTGTAACCTTCAAGTTGGAAGTAATTTTTTCGAGAGATGTTAATTCCGTACTCTGGAGCACTTTTTTGACCTTCTTTGTCATAATTTTTATCAACGAATATCTTGTCAGGTATTTCCCATACCGCACTTGGTATAAGAAATACATCTGGCATTTTCCCGGAATGAAATAATAATAGAGTCAGATATAGATTTTTATTTGTAATGTCAAATTTACTTTTTTGCATAAATACGTACCCTGTCCCTCTAAGTGATTTAACTTGTATCTCACAGAAACGTCCATGATTGTCTCTTACAACAAAATCTATCCCCCTGTCATCCACTTCTGTTGTATAAACCTCTAATCCATATGAAGCGAACTCCATTTTCGCAAAATATTCAGCATACCTTCCTAATTGTAATCTATTCAATTTGGTCCAATCCGTATTTGGCATTGCTACTCCTCCATCATTTTTTTAATAACATCTCAGTAAAGAGTAATTAAAAAGCGAAAAAATCACTTCCCATTTTTGGGAAATGATTTTTCTACCCTTAATATTTATAAATCTTTATCTTCTCCGTCAAATCCTCTGCCATAGAAGATAAGGACTTCGCAGCCGCCGTAATTTCCTGCATCGATGCTAATTGTTCCTCCGTAGAAGCTGCTACTTCTTCTGAGGATGCTGCATTATTTCTGGCAATGGATGCTAAACCATCTGCCGTTGAGGTCACTTGTTCCACAAGAGCAGACATTTCTTCTGAAGTAGCTGTCACTTCTTCCATCTGTGGTTTAATCGTTTCGCCTGTCCGTATGATTTCGCCAAATTTATCAATCGCGTCATAGGACACATCAAGGCCATCATTTACAGAGGTCGTGACCTGTTTCATTTTCTCCACCGCATTTTGAACATCCCTTTCGATGCCTTGGACGATAACACTGATTTCACTGGCAGATGTTTTCGATTGTTCGGCAAGCTTACGTACTTCATCTGCGACCACAGCAAATCCTTTTCCATGCTCCCCGGCACGTGCTGCTTCAATCGCTGCATTTAATGCGAGCAGATTGGTCTGCTCGGAAATATCGGTAATCGCTTTGAGAATCGTACTCACTTCCTTCGAGCGTTCTAACAGAGAATGAATATCCTTATTTGTATCTTCTACCGATGATTGGATGGATGTCATTTGATTCAATGTGTTGCTTACAGCCTGTCCGCCTACATTCGCCTGCTCATTCATCTGATCTACATAGCCAGAAACGCTGGTCGTACTTTCTACGATTCTTCCTACTCCTGTTGACACTTCTTCTAACGAACGAAGACTGTCTTCTGTTCCATCTAACTGATTTTCTGCGCTTGATGATACTTCCTGAACAGCGAGCGATACCTGTTCGGACGAGCTTGTTAATTGATCAGCATTTGCAGTCAGCTGCTGCGCTGACGCTGCGACCTGCTGTGCATTCATTTCCACATCGCTGATTAGTTCTCTTAAACTATGCTGCATGTCATTAAATGCATTGCCAAGCTGCCCGATTTCATCGTTTTTGGCCACTTTGATCTCTTCCGTCAAATCTCCGGTGCTAATCACCTGTGCCCTTCTTTTCAAACCATTAATCGGACGGAGGATGGATTGAATCGTGACTGCATTTATCCCTGCACCAATGAGAAAGGCAACAATCATCACGATGATAAGTGTTTTTATAATGGAAGCTGCATTATTTTTAACCTCGCTGTAATCAATACTTCCCGCAAGTGTCCAGCCTGTATGGTCATTCGAATCGTACACTAAAATTTTATCTTCATTATCCTGCTCATATTCAAGAACACCTGACTCCTGTTCCAATATGGAAGAGGTAAACGCTTCTTCCAGCTGTGTCCCTACTTCATTGTCAGGATGGAAAATAACCGTTCCTTCTCTATCTAATAAAATCGGGTAACCGTTTTCACCAATTTCAACAGTGGATGCCATATTCTGGACAAAATCGATTGTTAAGTCAATACCCGCAACACCGGAACCATCCGCTAATGTTTTGGAAAGCGTAACAACCATTCCTCCATCGACCGCTGTAGTTTGATACGGATCAGAGATAATCAGTTCCCCCGGGTTCTCCATTGCATGTATGTACCAGGATTGATCACGCGGATCAAAATCTTCCGGGACCTCTGTTTCCGCATCAATCAAAAAGGTGCCTTCCTCTGAACCAAAGAAAACTTCTTCTACTTCTTCATGAAAATGTAAATATTGATGCATAATAAGGGTCAATTCATCGTCTGCCTCTTCTATCTGATCTCCTCTAGTATTTTCGGCAAATACATCAATATCCCGGCCCTTCAGATCGAACGTCTCATCAATGTTCTGTCCCATCAGGGTGATGATTTCATTTACCTGCTCCTCCTGCTGTGCTTGCATGGAATTGACAGAGCTGTTGTACGTTAAAAAGCCAATGAGAACAATCGGTATAATTAAGATAGATGAAAAGGATATCACTAATTTTCGCTTCACTCCATTTGTTTCTTTTTTCTGCTTCATTCTTTCCAGCCTCCTTTTTTTACTAAATTCTTCTAATTATTTATCGGCTGTATTTATGTTAAATGAATCATTTTTCCTTGTTTCCCTACTTCGATTCTAGAGTAAAGTTAATTGAATAAAACAAAATACCTACTATTCTTTATCCATCTAATGCATTACAGCAAATAAAAAACCGGACCTTATTCCAGCGCTTTGGAATAGAAAGGTCCAGTTCTTCATGATGAAAATTAGTCTTTATCAGTATTTATATTGATTGATTTTCTCTGTTAAATCCTCTGCCATCGTAGATAATGATTTGGCAGATGCAGAGATTTCTTCCATGGAGGCAAGCTGTTCTTCTGTAGAAGCTGCTACCTCCTGAGAAGATGCCGCATTATTTCTGGCAATTGAAGCCAGGTCATTCGCTGTGGAAGAAACTTCTTGTACCGCAGCTGCCATTTGCTCAGAGATGGCCATAACTTCCTCCATTTGCGGCTTAATATCCGTACTGGATTGGACAATTCCTTTAAATTTGTCCATCGCATCATCGGACACTTCCAGACCTTTATCTACATTGGCGGTTACTTGGGACATTTTTTCAACAGCATCCTTTACATCCTGCTGAATCCCTTGAACGATCGTACTAATTTCTCCAGCGGAGGTTTTCGATTGTTCAGCCAGCTTCCGTACTTCATCTGCAACAACAGCAAATCCTTTTCCATGCTCTCCGGCGCGGGCTGCTTCAATCGCTGCATTTAACGCGAGCAGGTTGGTCTGTTCAGAAATATCCGTAATGGCCTTCAGGATCGTGCTTACCTCATTTGAACGGGCCATTAACGAGGTAATATTGACATTTGTATTATCTACGGAAGATTGGATCGATGTCATTTGATTCAACGTATCCGTAACCGCTTTGCCGCCGATTTCTGCCTGATCGCTCATCTGGTTTACCAATTCTGCTACGTGAGAGGAACTGTCAACGATTCTGCTGACCCCTGTCGAGACTTCTTCTAATGAATTCGCACTGTCTTCTGTCCCATTCAATTGTGTTTCCGAGCTGGAGGATACTTCCTGAATAGCCAGAGACACTTGTTCAGATGAGTTTGTCATCTGGTCGGCATTCGCATTTAATTCTTCTGCAGATGCAGCAACCTGCTGAGCGTTGAATTCAACATCACGAATTAATTCTTTTAAGCTGCCCTGCATTTCATTAAAAGCGATGCTAAGCTCACCAATTTCATCCTTTGTTTTCACTTCAATTGATTGCGTCAAATCACCTGTGCTGATAATTTGCGCTTTTTCTTTCAATTCTTTGATTGGCTTCACGATGGAACGTACAATCACTGCTGTCACAGCCAGCCCAATCACAATAGCACCGGCTAATACAATCAATAATGTGTTAAAAACAGAAGCTGCCTCTGACTGAATTTCACTATAGTCAATCGTTCCGGCGATTTTCCATCCTGTTAATTCATTAGTTCCATAAACCATAATTTTATCGGTGTCTTGATAATTATATTCAAATTCGCCAGTATTTGATTCATAAAGATGATCATAGAAAGATTCATCTGTTTCATTGCCAATATCTACTGTCGGATGATAAATGAAATGCTGCGTTTCGTCTAATAGCATCGCATAGCCATTTTCACCAATTTGAATTCCTGACGCTACTTCCTGAATAAAATCAATCGATAAATCGATACCGACAACGCCTGAACCATCCTCTAATGCTTTCGAAACGGTAACGACCATGTCACCATCTGCTCCCGCTGAAATATAAGGCTCTGAAATAATAATTTCTCCCGTGCTCTCCATTGCTTCTATGTACCACGTACGTTCACGCGGATCATATTCTCCCTCTATCACATCCGTTGACGCTTCCATAAATGCTCCGTCCTCAGAACCGGCATAAACGGATACTACCTCATCATGCAGGTTAAAATATTGATCAAAAGATGCAGCTATCTCCTCGGATTCGTTATCTACCGATTCACCTTGAATCTGTCCCGCTAATACTTCTGCATCTCTGCTCTTTAAAGTAAATGTATTATCAATAGTTTGATTCATAATCGTGATAATTTCTTCTACTTGGTTCTCTTGCTGCGTCTGTAATGTATTCAAAGAGCTGTTATACGTCATAAACCCAATGACAACGCCCGGAATCAATAACATACAAACAAATGATACAATTAACTTAAATCGAATTCCTGTATTCTTCATGGTTGTCCTCCCCTACTGCTAAAAATGCTTCTATACTTATCTATCGGCAAGAAAATGATAATTTGAATACTTTTTTCGTTAATTAGTCCTGTAAATATTTTTACAATTATGTTTAATTACCTAAAAAATGACATAAAAAAAGTGCAGCAATTTCTCACTACTGCACTTTTTTATTAAGGTAAAAATTAATTCAGTTTAAGGGTTTCTTCTTAAGATAGTGTTAAAACCTTTAATATTTATACTTTGACACTTTCTCCGATAAATCCTCTGCCATGGAAGAAAGTGATTTCGCAGATGCCGAGATTTCCTCCATGGAGGCAAGCTGTTCTTCAGAAGATGCGGCTACTTCCTCAGAGGATGCGGCATTATTGCGGGCGATGGAAGCCAGATTATTCACGGTTTCCATTAACTGCCCAACTGCGGCAGACATTTGTTCTGAGATGGCAGTTACTTCTTCCATCTGCGGTTTAATGCTTTCGCTGGAGCGGAGAATTTCACCGAATTTATCGATGGCATCATAGGATACATCCAGTCCGCTGTTGACATTGGAGGTAACCTGCCCCATTTTATCTACTGCATTCTCAACGTCTGTCTGGATTCCTACAATGATTTCCCTGATTTGCGTAGCGGAAAGCTTCGACTGTTCAGCCAGCTTTCGCACCTCATCTGCCACAACTGCAAAGCCTTTCCCATGCTCTCCTGCCCGGGCTGCTTCGATTGCTGCATTTAATGCGAGCAAATTCGTCTGTTCTGAAATATCGGTAATGGCATTTAAAATCGTGCTGACCTGCTTCGACCGTTCTAATAAGGATGAAATATTTTCATTGGTATTTTCGACAGATGATTGAATCGAGGTCATCTGATTTAATGTGTTGCTCACAGCCTGTCCGCCGACCTCTGCCTGTTCATTCATTTTTTGCACGAATTCCGTTACTTGGGCAGAGCTTTCAACGACTCTGTGCACGCCTGTAGACACTTCTTCCAGCGAATTCACTCCATCTTCCGTACCGCTTAACTGATGCTCTGCACTGGAGGATACCTCTTGAATAGCCAGGGAAACCTGCTCCGATGAGCTTGTCATCTGATCAGCATTTGCATTTAATTCCTGTGCAGAGGCGGCTACCTGCTGCGCATTATATTCCACCTCGCCAACCAGCTCCCGCAGGCTCTCTCCCATTTTATTAAAAGCAGTGCCCAGCTCGCCAATCTCATCATTTGTTTTGACTTCCACAGACTGCGTTAAGTCTCCCGTACTGATGACTTCTGCTTTTTCTTTTAAATCCTTGATTGGGCGGATAATCGAACGAATCAGAAATAAAATAATGACTGTTCCGATGACTATCGTCAAAGCCTGTACAATGGTAACCGGTATAGAGATAGACCTGGCTGCAGCTTCTACTTCACTTTGGTCAATGGTTCCTCCCAATTTCCAACCCGTTAAACTGTTCGTATCATATACCATAATTTTAGACATATTGTTGTAATCATAGTCAAACGTCCCAGAATCATTTCCATACATATTCTGATAGAAAGCTTCTTCTGCGTCTTCTCCAGCTTCTGTTTCCGGATGATAAATAAAGTTTTGATTCGTATCCAGCAGGATAGCGTATCCATTTTCTCCTATGCTCATTTCTGATACAAGCTGCTGAATAAAGTCCATGGATACATCAATACCGATGGCTCCCGAACCATCTTCCAGTGCTTTCGAAATACTGACCGCTATCTGCCCGTCCCCGCTTGCTGTCAGGTATGGATCAGAAATAATGACTTCTTCCGGATTTGCCATGGCTTCCAGATACCAGTCACGCTCTCTTGGATCGTAGCCTTCCTCCATCTCTAAGTCCGGCTGCATATGGTAATCGCCGTCTGTCGTTCCAAGATAAAATTCCGGAGCCTCTTCATGAATCTCTATGTACTCAGACATTCTTCGATCTAATTCGTCAGTATCTTCTATGACGTCGGCTGTAATTACGCTTGATAAGACTTCCATATCCCTCTGCTTCAGATCAAATGTATTATTGATTGTCTGATTTATCACCGCAGTTAATTCCTGCACCTGATCCCGCTTCTGCTGCTCTACAGTATTTGTTGAAGTAAAAAATGACATCGTACTTACGATTATTCCCGGGACGAGTAGTATTAAGAAAAAAGATAAGACTAACTTAAACCGGATTCCTTTGGCTTTAAATAATTTCTTCATTTTTTCATCTCTCCTAATTGTCTATAATTATTTATCGGAAGAAAACTGAAAAAATGTATCTAAATACAATAAATATTATAAAATATTTTTACTAATTCCATTAAAAAGAAATAAAAGGAATATAAAGTAAATTTATCATTCTTTTAGAATCAAATCATAAAATAAAAATAACCCTTTAACATTAAATCAAAAAAACTAAATACTTCTTATAAGATAAAAGTTCCATGTATGAAAGATTGATTTTAATAAAACATCCATGATTTTCACAGGGGGAACACACCTTATTACCTATTAACCTTTTCATTTATAAAAGTACTTTCAACCTAAAAATTATAGCTGTATTTCATTTTCATTTTCCATACTAGGAATTCTGAAGCATTTTTTCTATTTTTTGTTAAAAAAAGAAGGATTTCTCGTTTTAAAGTTTATATAGTTGGGGATAAATAAAATATAGAAAGGAATGATTTTTATGCTAAGTTTTATTTGGAGTCTAATCGTTGGTGGAATTATCGGCTGGGTAGCCGGATTAATAGTAAGTAAGGATTTGCCGGGCGGAATCATCGGAAATATTCTTGCCGGTTTCATTGGAGCCTGGCTCGGTACTGCGATTCTTGGAGAACTAGGTCCGGAAATAGGCGGGTTCTCTATCGTACCTGCTTTAATTGGTGCGATTATCCTTATTCTTATTGTCAGTTTCATCATGCGACTATTCCGCCGTTAAGGACCGGATTCTAAAAGACGATACAGAGGAATGGGTGAACATAATTGAAGCAGCTGCATAAGTTAGGTATATAGCTTATGTAGAAAAGAGGAATGTATATGCACTCTGACCCAAATCATGGGTATTCTCATGCAGATGAATATCAGGTGATGGATTATCAGCATCCGGATCAGTTTGATATAACTGCTTCACCATATAATGCATACCCGGGACAGCCATTTAATCAGCATGCGCCAGAACAGCGTGCGTTCTTTTTCCCGTTCATCGGCGGATTAGCCGGCGGTTTATTGGGCAGCGCTTTTAGTCCTGGCGGAGGCCCGGGATATTATGGTCCTCCCGGGCCGCCCGGACCTCCAGGACCGCCTGGGCCAATGGGATATTATGGCCCGCCGGGTCCGCCTGGCCCTCCTGGACCGCCCGGACCACCTGGTTATTATAACGGCTACCCCTATCCACCGTACTATTAGAAAACAGAAAAAAAGAGAGAAGAACGGCATAAATTTCAACCGTTCTTCTCCTTTTTTTATGCTATCCTTCCTCTATAAAATCATCTCGCAAAGCAGTGATTTCTTCCTCTCTCAAACCAATCACTTTCAGAAAATCAGCCGCACTGCCATATTCTTTATACAAATAGTCCAAAAATGCTTCCATGTAAGCAGGTTCACAGCTCAACATCGCTTTAAATTGATTCCGTGACATCAACGGCGGACGATGATGAAGCTCTTCATCCGTTATCTTCTTATACTCGCCCGTCAGCGCATAATCCTTCACGATAATATCTCTTGGCACGCCTGCTAAATCTAATAAAATAGCGGCCAGGACACCTGTACGATCCTTTCCAACCCGGCAATGGAACAGAACCGGATTTCCTTTATTTTCAAGAAAAATATCCATGATTTGTTTAAATTTCGGCTTGCTGGTCTCTAGCATCAAGATATACATTTCCACAAGACTTTTCGGCATTTTAGTCGTAAATGTAGCCGGGTCCAGCAAGGGGATATTATAAAAATCATAACGTGCTTTATCCTCTTTTCGATATTTCCCTTCCATGCTCATGCGTAAATCAATAACGGTATGAATGCCTCTTTCCTTTTGCAGAAAAGCATGCCCCTCAGGGCTCACCTGATGCAGCGAATCTGCCCGATAATACTTTCCCCATTTTGTTTGCTTGCCATCCTTCGTTGGATAGCCTCCCAGATCACGAATATTTTGTGTCCCTTCTAATGCAATATGTCTTGCCGGATTAAACAATAAAGTTTCTGTTGTCACGCTTCTGCCTCCCCTTTAGTCACAAACCTTACCCTTCTATTATCTTCACGTACACCGTCCGTGTTCTCGGCCCGTCAAATTCACAGAAATAGACACTCTGCCATGTTCCCAGAATCAGATGACCGTTGGAAATAATCAATGTTTCGCTGGCACCGACAACCGATGATTTCATATGTCCGTCCGAATTGCCTTCCATATGGACATAGGCTTCTTTATTTGGAAAGGTTTCGTTCAAGCCAAGCGATAAGTCACGCCGTACATCTGGATCAGCATTTTCATTAATTGTAATTCCGCCGGTCGTATGCGGACAATATACCAGCATGATTCCTTCCTGCACACCGCTCTGGTCTAAAATTTCCTCCAGCTGGCTATCCAAGAAAACAAATTCCTGCTTCTTCTTTGTTTTTATTTGAAATTCGATTGCATTCGTAGTCATGTCCTCCACCTCTTCCCATAAAAATCATTCTATCATGCGTTCTTTCAAGTATAACCCTATCTTAACGAAATATGGACAAACCAACAAATAATTAGGTAGTTTTGAAACATAACCCCTTCGTAAATCGTACAATAGGGTATAGGCTTTGTATGCTCTTCCATTCATTTGAGATAAACACATAATTTATGAAAAGGGTGATGATGTTGCGCAAAACATACATAATTCTGGCTGGTTCAGCCTTTTTTCTCCTCTCTGCCTGTTCGAGTCAGGAAAGCACAGCAGAAGAGAACGCAGAAGAAGTGCTTCAGCAGTTGCAGGAGGAGGAATATCAGCAAATTACCGACCAATATTTCTCCGCAGCACTGCAGGATGCATACCCTGCAGATGAATTACGGCTGTCCTGGGAAGCTAATCGCGGAAGTACATTTGAAGAAATTAACAATCTGGAAGCAACCGCAGATGATGACGAGACAGCTGTTTCCGGTGAAGTCATTTTTGATGATGCACGAATGGAGGTAACCATGGATTGGAATGAAGAAGAAAAACTGGAGAGCTTACAAATAGCGCGCCCAATGGAGGATTTAGCCCTCCCTGATGATGCTGTGGAAGAGGATATCACAATAGAAGCGGATGACGGCTACCCCCTAAATGGAAAATTGACCCTGCCCGATGAGGAAGGCGGACCATATCCAGCTGTGGTGCTTGTACATGGATCTGGTCCAAATGATATGGATGAAACTATTTTTAGCTACAAACCCTTTCAGGATATTGCTTATGGATTAGCAGAAGAAGGAATTGCGGTGTTACGTTATGATAAGCGTACGTATACACATGGAGAAAAAATGGTGGAAGAGCTGGGAGCGGCACTGACCGTTAAGGAAGAAACGGTGGATGATGCTGTGGAAGCAGCCCGCATGCTGCAAGCGGACGACCGAATTCAGACGGATCAAGTATACATCAATGGACATTCTCTCGGGGGAATGCTGGCGCCGCGCATTGACGACGAGGCAGATACAGCTGGCATGATTCTTTTAGCAGGCTCTCCCCGGTCATTATGGGAAATCCTGTACAATCAGCAATTAGATTTAGCTTCTGATAATCTGAGTGAAGAAGCACGAGAACAGCTGCAGGAACAAGCAGATGCATTTAAAGAGCTTGCCGAAAGCTTTCAAGATATGTCTCCAGAAGAAGCCATGGAATATGACATTGGCGGAATGAGCGGATATTATCTTCAAGAAATGGATCAATACGATGTCGGCCAAATTGCTCTTGATTCCAATAAACCACTGCTTATTCTTCAGGGGGAAGCAGATTTTCAGGTCACCGTGGAGAATGACTTCGCTGCATGGGAAGATATTTTTGCAAATGAATCGCAGGCAACATTAAAAACCTATCCGGACCTTAACCATAACTTTATTCTATCCCAAGGGGAAAATAAAGGCACGATAGCTGAATACAATATTCCTGGTCATGTGGATGAACAGGTTATCAAGGATATCAGCGATTGGATTCATGAACAGGCGGAATAATACAGCAATAATTCCTGAACTCCACTAATCCGGTTTACAATTTGAAAGCCGGATTATAAAATGATATTATGATATTTTATTGTGTTATTCGGCAGGGGGAAAGCTTTTGTTAAATCAATCATTAATCAAAAAAATTATTATCGGCATCTTACTTATAGCACTAGCTGTATTTTTATATTTTTACTTTTCGGTATTTATACCTGTCCTGCTGGCATTATTAACAGCAATTATTTTTGAACCGCTTGTGAAGCTGCTGCAAAAAGTATTAAAACAAGAAAAACGAATCTGGCCGGTTACCATTGTTTTTACGACCTTCGTGGTAGTGGCTTGCGGATTAATTTATGTCATGCTCACAAGTACCATCAGCCGTATCGTGGAATGGAGTTATAATGTTCCCAGATACGGAAGTGAAATTCAGACCATCATCACTGAAATTATTAACAGGTTCAATGATTTAATTGCTGATTTGCCGCAGCGTGATGCGATTATCAGTGAACTGGAACGTCAATCAGAACGGCTGTTAAACACAGGATATGACTTAGTAGAGAGTTTGATTGGCATGCTTGGTTCCTGGGTCCAATCCATTCCTAATCTGCTTTTTGTATCGCTTGTCTACCTGATTACTTTCTTTTTATTCAGTCTGGATCTGCCAAAGCTGTTCCAAGCTTTTTTCTCTCTGTTTCCAGAGACAACATCTACAAAATTAAAGACCTTCTTCCAGCGTTTAAAAACGGTTTTCTGGGGATACTGGAAAGCGCAATTCCTGCTTAGTGTAATGATTTTCATACTTACCTATGTGAGCTTATTATTTATCTCACCTCGGTTTGCGCTCTTAATGACCTTTATTATCTGGCTCGTAGACATTATTCCGCTGTATGTCGGTCCGGCATTAATTCTGGTTCCCTGGGGAGGACTGATGATGCTTATCGGCGACGTTCCAACCGGTCTGCAGCTGATGGTATTAGCCTTATTTCTCCTGGTCATCAGACGGATTACGGAGCCTAAGGTGCTCGGTGATCAAATGGGGCTCGCGGCATTGCCAACCGTTTTATCCATGTATTTTGGATTTGTCTTCTTTGGTGTGCTCGGACTTATTTTTGGTCCGTTTGTTGTCAGCGCATTTCAAGCAGCCCATGAAGTTGGCTTATTTCAATTCGTGAAGAAGAAGTCGATTGAAAAGGTAGAAGAAGAAAGTATATAGAACAACTAAAATCCGAATCTGTAAAAATCAGATTCGGATTTTTTATTATGGGGAGCCAAAACTCCCACTGCGTGACGTTTCGTTTTATAAGCAAAGCCTCTGCTGTCTTATTTGATGATTTCATTTAATGCATGACCGACACCATTTTCTTCATTACTTCTTGTTACATGGTCTGCATATTCCTTTACTTCCGGTTCAGCATTATGCATCGCTACAGCTGTTCCTGCATATTCAAGCATCGAAATATCATTAAAATTATCTCCAATGCTGACGGTGTCCTTCTGCGGAATTTCATAATACGCTGCCAGCGCTCCTAATGCATTTCCTTTGCTGGCGTCCGGATGAGCAACCTCTAATTTTTGATAGCCCGAGGTGGTGATGGAAATATCCTCTCTGCCTTCCCAGCCTTCCGCAAGCTTCTCCAGCTCCTGGCGACGGAAGGACAAAATAAATACTTTATACGGATCCAATTCGGTTACTCCTGCTTCTAAGTAGTCATCTACTTCTACCATCCCATACTGCATATTTTGTATTCGAATAATATGCCCGGCATTTTCCTTTTCTTCCGGCGTATCAAACAAAGCTTCCTTCTCTTCTTCTAAAATCGGCTTCTTATCCTTTTGAATATAGACGCCTTTATTCGTATAAACCTCAAAATATAATCCTGCACTCGCCACCGTGTCCATGATTTCCGTCAGCTTGTCCGCAACAAGTATCTGGCTGCGGATAACTTCTCCATTCACACTGGTCAACGAACCATTCGCACAAATTAATGGAACCTCTAAATTCGCCGCTTCCGCAATTTTCTGCATATCATGCAATGATCTTCCAGAACAAAAAGCAACGATATCGCCGTTTGCTTGTCTTCTATGAATCGCTTCTTGATTTTCTTCACTGATCTTTCCGTCTTCACTTAGTAATGTACCATCTAAATCAATTGCAATTAACTTCACGTGCTTCACATCCTTCCTGTTGCTATCTTACCATATTTGAAGCCATGTTGATTGACCGGCCTGTTTTGATATATCTGTTCCGCTGTATTTCACACCTTACATACCTAATAACGTTGTTACAATCCAGCCGGAGCCATAGAATATCATAAATTGAACCCCGATTCCCACACCAAGGAAACGATTCAATAATCCGCCGACCATTGCCATGGCAAACGTGACGCTGACGCTCACCAAGCCGCCTTCATAGAACGCAAGCAAGGTAACCACTCCGATAAACATAGCAATAATGGCTTCCTGGTTAATATGCTTTAACACAAGAACCGTCGCTTTCCGCGCAAAATTCATCGAAAATGGATAGGCAATAACAGCCGCAACAATAATTCCAATCAACCCGTATAGAAGAAAATCCATCGGCTCCATTAACGTATGCAGATTATGGACCGGCTCTGTTGTAAATACAGGCGGCGCATTAAATAACGCTTGCGCCGGTCCGATTGCTACCGGACTAAGTGGAATTCCAAAGGCCACAAGCGGAATAATCGTCTCCGCAATATACGTTGATTCCGTTACCCCATTCATCGTAGAAAGGCTGGCCGTTGACTTCTTGTATTGTCCCTTTATCCTGGAACCTACCAGCTCTCCCATCAATGCGGTCATGCCGACAGGACTTAAAGCAAAGGTTAACGAAGATAAAAACGACGTCCCTCCAACCGCTGCTGTTTGTTTTTTCGTTAACACTTTAAATGGATTCGGAAAATATCCCGACCATGATTTCTTTTCTGGAGCTAATTTATATTCATTGGGCTGCTGGCGCTTAATCATCAGCCGTCCGCTTCCGGAGGTTGCTAATAAGATATCGGTAAACATAGGTCCAATTGCAATACCTAAGAAAAAGCTGATTGATAATCCGGTTCCCAGAATCGTGGTGCTGACCATATTCAACCCTTGAATTACAAGGGCAAGTGGGATAATCAAAATAATACTCGCCCAGCGACCTTTGGAAAAATACCCAATCAAAACAGCTGCTAATGTAAATATTAGCCCGGCATTCTCCTGAAAAAATTCTCCAAACTGGCTTAAGAATACAGCAAACGCCAAGGATACAGGAAGCGCAATAAATGCACCAATAATCCCGCCGGAAATCATTTTCCGCAACGCAATATGCGGCAGGCCGATGCGCCGCATAAAGTTCGCATGGTCCAGCATCGGCGTAGCCGTCGTATCTCCAGGAACACCCATTAATGCAGTAGGAATCGCATGCGTGAGATGCTTGGAAAGTACGGCAGCCATAAAAAAGGCAAAAACAGCTTCCGGAGGTGCTCCCAACAGCACTACAATCAATGTAGCGGGAACAAGCACAGCGGTTTCATCGGAGCCGGAAATCAAGCCGATTGCCGTGAAAATCAGCCCGGCTACAATCGCTAATCCGATTGATATCAGTAATACATCCATTTTCGTTCATTCTCCTCTTTCAACTATTTCTTTTCTTTCTCATCGCTTTGCGTTTGCTCATCCAGGATAAACATCTCATAAAATCCTTGTTCCTTCATCTCTGCTGTGGTCACTGGATCATTCAAGATAGAGTCACGCTCCTCCTCCATATCCAGCTGCAGCTTCTCATATATTTCCGACAATTCTGCATTGGTAGACGCCGTTTCATTTAAAGTCCGCTTCGGTTTAAATAAAAACGTGTTCACAAGCAAACCTGTTACACTGCCGACGATGCCTGACAATAGAGAATAAGACAGGATCATTTCTTCTGGAGCAATCCGCGGAAAAATAAGCTCTCTGCCAGCAAAAAAGCCAAGAAAGCTCAACACCACACTGATGGAGATTGTCATGATCAAGTCTTTTCCGACAACCGTATCACCAATGATTTCAACATAGGCTTGAGAACGTTTTTGTTCTGGTTCTTCCATCTTTTTTAAACACCCTTCTATTGAAAATATCTCTGAAACAATTATTTGCAGAATGAAATAACCTGATTATACTACACACAAGCTAATTATACTAGGAGTTATTAGCAGATACTAATCACAGCATAACTTATAACCTGGAAGGCTTACCACCCATATTATCTGTTATACTAAAAGCTGTGAAAGTCGGTTATACCCGAATTAAAATGCAGTGAAAAAGGAGCGGTTTTTATGAAGCTGGAAACAGACAGACTTATCATTACCCCTTGTACAGAACAGACAATGACTTCAGACTATCTATCAAGGTTGTCAAGTTAATGCGACCGCTGCGGAAAAACACTACGCTTTCCATGGGCTTGCGCTCAGCCTCCTCGAAAGAAGAAGTTCACTTTTTTTCTGCGGGGTCTTCACACTGCGCTTTCCCATAGGAGTCTACGTGTTTTTCCTCCGCTAGATAGGTTTAATTACTATCTATATGGTCCTCATATTATCCAGCATTTACATGCATTAAAAGAAGACCCTGCTCTCTTATATTGGGGTGTTTGGCTTGTAAAACGAAAGGCAGATGACAAAATAAGTGGAGATATGGGGTTTAAAGGAAGGCCAGATAAAAATAAAACGGCAGAAGTCGGTTATGGATTTCTGGAAAGCTGTTGGAATAAGGGCTACGTAACAGAAGCACTTGCCGCTTTATTAAATTGGGCAAAACGTACTGCCGAGGTTGATAAAGTTATAGCCGAAACACATTTGGATAACCCTGCTTCCATGCGGGTACTCGAGAAAGTGAATATGCAAAAAGAAAAGCAGACGGAATCGGTGCTTTATTGGAAGTTGGACCTGGAAGATATTCACTGAAATAATCGCTTCATATTCCATAAAAAAAGGAAAGCACCTTATTGCAAAGTGCTTTCCCTCAAATTTTTTCTATTAAGTTTCTATTATTCTACTACAGTCACATTAACTTCACGTACGCCCCAGTTAAGAGCCTCATCACGTGTCGGAACATGAATATCAATTTTATTACCGTTAATTGCACCGCCGATATCGCCCGCTACTGCATGACCATAACCTTCAACATATACTTTTGTACCTAGTGGAATCACATTTGGATCAACAGCAATTACTTTTTCATTCGGGTTTGCGTTTAAGTCAATTCCGGTTGATGTAACACCAGAACATCCTTCACAGTTAGCTGTATATGCGGTAGAAGTTACAGAGATTGTTTCACCGCTAGCTTGTTCTTGTGTGTTGGTTTCCGTTACAGGTTCCTCATTTTCTGTGGAGTTCACAGCTTCTGCCTCTGCTTGCGCCGCTTCTTCTGCTTCTGCCTCCGCTTGTGCTGCTGCTTCTGCTTCTGCCTCCGCTTGTGCTGCTGCTTCTGCTTCTGCTTCCGCTTGCGCCGCTTCTTCTGCTTCTGCCTCCGCTTGTGCTGCTGCTTCTGCTTCTGC
>NZ_JBHSFT010000042.1:0-54878 GCF_042654105.1 Oceanobacillus aidingensis
AGCGAAGAGGTCACACCTGTTCCCATGCCGAACACAGAAGTTAAGTTCTTCAGCGCCAATGGTAGTTGGGGGCTTCCCCCTGCGAGAGTAGGACGTTGCCAGGCAGCATATTGAAAAAGAGTTAAGCATCATGCTTAGCTCTTTTTTTGTTTAGAAATATATGAAAGAATGTTACTGAACGAAAAATCGCTAGGATAAACATCGACCAAGCATTCTATTTATAAGCTAGCATTAATACAAGTTTTTAGTACTTCTATTTAGCTGTTATTATAATCATACATAAAAAATAGAATTTTATTGGTGTACTGTCTTTGAAATATACGTGCTGTATGGTGAACCTCTTCAAATGTGTATGTATTATTTGAAGACATTCATAAAAATCCACGATAAGAAACATATACAATGAAGGACTTTCTTTATATTGGATATATCTCATAAATCCATTCTATACCGATTATCCGGGAGAGGAAAATGAGTGTATTTTTTTGTGGCATAGGAAATTATAGAATTATTGCTTTGTGGATAACTATTTATAGAAAAAAGCCGCGTCCAGCTCCGAGCGCCAAACTTTAGAGACTTCGCGTTGTACCCTGCGATAAAGAAGACTCAGCGATTAGCGAAACGACAGACAGAGCTAAAGTCGCGCTTATGCTTCGAGGGTAAAAAAGAAATTCGCTTTTTTTCTGCGAGATCTTTGCCCTGGGACCGGGACTGCGATTACTCGTCTCATCGAAAACCGTCGTAGCGGACATCTTCTTGGCAAGCACACCGAAGTTTTAAAGAACAAGCTGTATTCTTGTTTTTTTAACTTCGTTCCTTTTCGATATTTGAATTTTAAATTACATACTAAAAAGACGAGAAGTATCCAGGTTTAATGGTACTTCTCGTCTTTTTCCTTATTTAGATATATTCCATCGGTTATTAATGGAATCTGTTATACTTGTAATCGCTCCGTCTCCGGTAACATTACATGCTGTACCTAAGCTGTCTTGAGCAAGATATAGTGCAATCATTAAGGATACCATTGTCGGCCCGAAGCCTAACATGGATTCAAGCAGGCCGATAGAAGCCATAACAGCTCCGCCAGGTACCCCAGGCGCTGCAATCATCGTCACTCCCAATACAAGTAAGAAAGGAAAAACAGATCCAAATGTGATGGAGTCTCCCTGTAAAAATAAAACTGCAGTTGCACAGCTTAACAGGGTAATAGTGCTTCCTGATAAATGAATATTAGCAAGTAAAGGAATCGTGAAATCAGCAATATTGCTTTTTACCTTTAATTTTTTGGACTGTGCTAATGTAACAGGTATTGTAGCAGCGGAGGATTGAGTTCCAAGCGCTGTGAAATAAGCCGGCAGCATGGTTTTTAACATACGGAAAGGATTCTGTTTACTCAATGCTCCAGCAACTGAATACTGAAAGATTAAATATAAAACATGTAGCAGAATAATCATCACAAAGACAACTGCGAATACTTGTAAAATAGAAGCGACCTGTCCTGCATGTGTCATGTTGGCAAAGATTCCAAAAATATGAATTGGCAGTAATGGAATAATTGCTTTGCTGATAACTAATTCGACAATAGAGCGAAAATCAGTAAATACTTTTAATAACGTATCATTTTTTAATGCTGCCATTCCAATTCCTAAAATAAACGAAAGAATAAGTGCGGTAATTACTTCAAAAGGCGGATGAATCTCAAAATCCAAAAAACCTTCCAGCAGTGCGCCGCTTGGGTCATTAAACATTGTTAATGACTGTCCGCTTAAAATAAATGGATACAGATTGCTTGCAGCTGTATATGCTACAATACCAGCGAAGATAGTTGATACATAAGCAATTAAAGCTGTAATCGATAATAATTTTCCGGCTCCTTTTCCCATATAACCAATTCCGGGTGCGATAAACCCTAAAATAATTAGCGGGATGATAAAGCTGAGGAATCCGCCAAAAATATCATTAAATGTGGCGAACAATCGAATAAGCCAATCATTTGCAATTATTCCGACAATAATACCGAGAGCAATTGCAATAATAATACGAAATAATAAACCAAAGCGTTGCATAAGAAACTCTCCAATCTGGTTTGTAAATAATATGTAACGGACATAGTATAACTCAAAATTAAGACGATAGCCAGACTTTATTAAGTAAAACGAATGGAAAAAGAAAGGAAGTCAGCTATTTATTCATATGTTTCAAATGGTTTAGAAATGCAGCCCAAGATTATTATTTTTTGTAGAATATAGAAAAGAGAAGCATCCCGGAGGATACTTCCCAGTCTGAGATATTAACTCATTCCAAATGGTCCTAATGTTTCCGTCTCCTTGTTTCCTGAACCTGATTTTTGTTTAGAGCTGAAAAAAGGAGCTGCTTGCTGCAAAGCCTGACCTACATTTTGTTGTTGATTGGTCATAGAATAAAAAGTGGCTGCACCAATACCGACAGAGGCAACCAATGGAAGCCAAATTGAGTTTTTTTCCATACTAATCCTTCCTTTCAACATATGTGAAAAAGACAGTTAGTAAAAGCTGGCCAGTTGATAGATGGCCAGCTCAGACAGACTTATTATTTCCAGAGGAAAATAAATTATGAAAGACATTAATTAACAGCATCTATAGTTGTATCTAAGGCTGCATTCATGCCGGCTATTCTTCCGGTAACGAGTGCAGAAGTAATATTATACCCGCCTGTATAGCCATGTATATCTAAAATTTCTCCGCAAAAATATAGGCCATGCATGATTTTTGATTTCATGGTGTTTGGTACAATTTCTTTAATTGAAATACCTCCGCCAGTAACAAAAGCTTTTTCCATTGGAAGACTGCCGTGTACTTGGAAGGAGAAATTTTTAATTTCTTTTGTAAATTGAAGCATGGTGTTTTTCGAGATATTGGCACATTTTTGTTCAGAGCCGATGTCATGCGTTTCCATTAAATAGTCAAGAAGACGTTCAGGAATCAGTCCTTTGACTGCATTTTTAAACGCTTTTTTTGGATTATCTTCAAGGGTATGCATGATTTGTTTAAATAAATCATCTTCGGTTATTTCGGGTAAAATATCGAGATGCATTTCTACAGCATCTCTGCCCCGCATCAGCTCTTTAACGACAAACTGGGAACAGCGCAAAACGGCAGGACCGGAAATACCAAAATGAGTGAAAATCATATCCATCTGATGGGTGATAATTGGTTTTCCCCGTTTATTTAATACGCTTAAACGAATATCTCTTAGAGATAAGCCTTGAAGTTTTTTTTGCTTAATAAAGGCTTCTTTCGAGGTGAGCGCTACTTCTGTCGGGTAAAGTGTCGTTACCGTATGACCGGCAATTTTAGCCCATGGATAAGCATCACCTGTCGAGCCAGTGTGAGGTACCGCTTTTCCGCCGGCTGCCAGAACGATGGCGGCAGCTTCTATAGAAGGTTCTTCATCGAAGTGTACCTTGTGCAGATTCTCCCCATATTCTATTGCAGCTGCTTTTGTATTCATTTTTACGGTGACACCTTGTTCTTTTAATTGATTAATAAGTGCATTAACCACATCCATTGCTTTGTTGGATTCTGGAAACATTCTGCCATGATCTTCCTCCTTTAAAGCAATCCCGAGACCTTCAAAATAATCGATAATATCATAATTATTAAACACTGAAAAAGCACTATATAAAAATTTACCATTGCCAGGAATATGTTTTATTACTTCCTCCTGCGGTAAACGGTTTGTTACATTACAGCGGCCTCCGCCGGAGATGGCTAATTTCTTGCCCAGCTTTTTTCCTTTTTCAATCAGCAGTGTTTTGGCGCCGTGCTCTGCAGCAGATATAGCTGCCATTAATCCAGATGGTCCTCCGCCGATGACGACAACATCATAATCCAAGGTTTCTCATTCCTTTCTTTTCCTTCCGTATCGTAGCACTTTCTATAAAAATGTACAATCCTGATAAAAAATTTCTTCTATATATCATAAGGGAAATGAGGGCTGCTTAGGATGTAATAGAATGAAATGAAATTTATTTGTCGTTTTTTAGCAGATTAAATCAAGCAATGTAGACAAAAAGTATGCTAAAATTAATAGGAAGTGCTAAAATAAAGCAATCTATTTTATTAATCTAATTGTAGGTGAAAAAGTTACAATGTCAAATATGCTACGAGGAACGATGCTTTTATCAGGTGCGTCGTTCCTGTCCAAGTTTTTAGGAATGATTTTTGTTATCCCGTTTTTTGCAATCGTTGGTACGACAGGTAATGCGCTGTTTGTATATGCGTACACACCTTACAGTATTTTTATTAGTTTATCCACAGTCGGCATACCGGCGGCAGTATCAAAATTTGTATCCAAATATAACGCTTTAGGTGATTATCAAATTGGGATGCGGATGTTCCGTGCCGGCAGTGCATTAATGCTAGTCACTGGCGTTGTTGCATTCCTTGTGATGTTTTTATCAGCTGATTGGATAGGAGCACAACAAATTAAAGGAGAAGGCGGACCAATAACCCCGGATGATATCGCCTTTGTTATCCGTATGGTCAGCTTTGCACTGATTGTTATTCCGGCAATGAGTATTGTCCGGGGATTTTTTCAGGGGAATCAGTCCATGGGGCCGACGGCTATCTCCCAAACCATAGAACAAATTGTGCGCATTATAGCTATTCTGCTCGGCTCTTATATTATTGTAAATTACTTTAACGGGTCGATTACTTTAGCAGTAGGTTTTGCTGCATTTGCAGCTTTAATCGGCGCCCTGGCAGCTTGTTTGGTTCTTTTCTGGTATTGGAGAAAAAGAAAACCGTTTATTGATAAGAAAATTGCAAACCAGAAGACGACACATGATTTTCGCACGGTCGATTTATTTAAGGAATTATTTCGATATGCCGGTCCATTTGTATTAGTTGGTCTAGCTATCCCGCTATATCAGCTTGTTGATCAGTTTACATTTCAGCCTGCCATGGTTGCCAGCGGCAGAGGAGCAACATATGATACAGAATTGGCTGTTATCAATAACTTGGGACATAAAATAGTTATTATACCGATGACTATCGCTACAGGGTTATCTATGGCGATGCTGCCATCGTTAACGAATGCTTTTACACAAAACGATCAAACTACTTATACAAAACTAATTAACCAGGCTTTACAGGTTATCATGGTATTTGTCATTCCGGCAGCTGCAGGAATTGCAATTCTTTCCGATGAAATTTTTGGTTCGTTATTTACGCTGGAAGATATTGAGATTACAGGGAAATTGATGGCCTTATATGCTCCAGTGGCATTGCTCTTTGGCCTGATTACAGTAACAGCTGGGATGCTGCAGGGCCTTGATCAGCAAAATTATGCGGTTATCAGTTTATTGGCCGGTCTTTTGGTAAAAGTATTATTCAACAGTCAGTTTATTCATATGTTCGGCGGACAAGGAGCCATTTTAGGTACGGCAATTGCAGCAGGTATTGCTGTTTTGCTTAATTTAATCCGAATAAAAAGAAGTGCTGATTTTTCTTATAAACAAACAATAAAGCGAACGATTTTAATTTTGATTTTTACAGGAATGATGTGCTTCGTTATTGCAGTGTTAAAATTTGGTTTCAGCTTCTTTCTGCCATATCAGGAGGAACGCTGGGCAACGACGATGATGCTTTTCATCGGTATATCTGCAGGCGGACTATTCTATCTATTTTTAGCGTATAAATCAACATTGTTAGAACATATCTTTCAAGGGAATATACCAGGCTTAAATCGATTGAAACGCAAAAAATAAGGAGTTCTCCTATGCGATTAGATAAATTATTGGCAAATATGGCTGTTGGAAGCAGGAAAGAAGTAAAACAGCTGTTAAAAGCGAAAAAAGTCACTTTAAATAATCATGTGGTCAAAGACGGTTCGATAAAAGTAAATCCAGATATAGACAATATCCATGTAGATGGAGAGCCTGTCATTTATCAGGAATTTATTTATTTGATGCTTCACAAGCCTCCCGGAGTTGTATCGGCAACGGTCGATGCAAAGGATAAGACGGTCATTGACTTGTTATCCGAACAGGAAAGACATTTCCAGCCTTTCCCAGTGGGGAGGCTGGATAAAGATACAGAAGGTTTATTATTAATTACAAATGATGGAGATTTAGGCCACCACCTGACTTCTCCGAATAAAAATATACCGAAAATGTATCGTGCCAAGGTGAAGGGGGATCTGCCTCGGGATGTAATCCAACAATTTGCTGATGGAGTTACGCTGGAAGATGGTTACTTTACTAAACCAGCTAAACTGGAAATATTATCTGTAGATGAAGAATCGGGGATTTCTGAAGTACAAATAGAAATTACGGAAGGAAAATTTCATCAGATTAAACGGATGTTTGAAGCGGTTCAGGGGAAGGTTATCTATTTAAAGCGACATCGAATGGGAGAATTAACCCTAGATGACCAATTGGCGCGGGGAGCTTACCGCCCGCTGACCGAGGAGGAAGTAGCTTATTGCTACAGTTTAAAGAAATAAGGGGTTATGACCATGTCTCATTATTTTATAGGTATCCAGGTAAAGCCATTGTTGGCAGAGCAGCTGACAGAATGGCAGAAGCATTTCATGCAGCATCTTCCTTTTAAGCAATGGACGGATAAGGAAGATTTTCATATTACGCTTGCTTTTTTAGGAGAAGTAGGTGAAAAGTCGATAGAAACTCTCCGGAATGAGCTTTATTCTATCACAGCTTACACAGCATTTGATTTAAACAGAACAAGCTTAGGTACTTTTGGAAATAAACATCAGCCAAGGGTTTTATGGCTGGGGGTGGAAAATAATCCAATGTTGAACCGCATACAGCAGCAAGTAGTACAGATTTGTGAAATTATCGGCTATAAAAATGAGAAGAGAGCGTATACTCCGCATATTACTATCGCTAAGAAATGGGCAGATCAAAAGAAAACCGTAACAGAAGACAGCTGGAATAAAATAATATCCAATATGCCTTCCTTAGCTGAAGCATTTAACGTGGATGCGGTGGAGCTATACAAGGTACATCCTTCTTCCACTCCGAAATATGAAATCATTCAGCGTTTTCCATTGCGTCATGAGTCATTTAGCTGAATCTCATTTACAAATAAGTGTGTGAAGGGACAGTTTGCAGACCTTTCAATGGCAACTAGAAGCGTAGCAGGTTTTCTGATGAGAAAAAGGAGAGAATAGGAAAGATGGCACAGTTAATTAAGCTACAGGATTATATTTCCAGATATGAGTGGGATACCTATCGTTACCCCACTCAATATATCAGACAAAAGAAAGAACAGTGGGAACAGTTCTATTCGGAATGGCTTGATCCATCTCTGAAGGAGGAGACCAAACAAGAGGCACAGCCGGAAGCAGAAGAGGTAAAGGAAAAAAACTCACTGCTGCAAAAATGGAAAGAACGATTTATCAAATCACCGGTTGTTGTAGAGGATTTGACTCCAGACGAAGAAATCGTAAAACGGAATAAACCGTTATTAAAGCTCCCTGATACGGAAGAAGAATTAAAGCAGGTTTTTCTGGATCGCATATTGGAAATTCAGATGAAATGGGCATCATCCACTGTTTCGCAGGTTTCTGTCGTTGATTCGAATTATTATAATGATCCATTATTACGATTTTTGTTGCAGCGGTTTCCAGATACATATCTTGTGATGTACCGTCCTATATTTGAAGTGAAGCAAGCGGCAGTGGAGACAGATATTATACTTATCACACCAATTGGAGTAGAAATACTATCATTTGTTGAACTGGATACAGACGAAGTAATTATGGCTGGAGACGAACGTACCTGGACCATTACTGCTAAAAATAATGAAGAGCCGGGGCGGCTGGTCAATCCATTAATTTCGTTAAAACGGTCGGAAAAATGGATTGAACGTTTTCTGAAGGAAGAGAATATCGATATTCCGATTAAAAAAACAGTGATATCCAGAATTAATCGTATTTTATATGCCACCGCACCTTACCAGACAGAAATTATCGATAAGCTCTCCTTCCCGGAATGGTTTAAAGAGAAGCGATCTATTCATTTACCGCTGAAAAAGAGGCAGCTCAGTGTGGCTGAATCCTTGTTAAGAAACAGCTTATCGCATTCTTTTCTGAGACCGGAATGGGAAGCAGAGTAAGCTGACGATGTATTTATTGATTGTGAATCCCCATGCTGGGAATGGGAAAGCAAAGCAGGCCTTTGAGCGTATTCAAAAGATGGAAAGTTTTCACAGCATCGAGCAAAAAACTTTATTTACTGACGCACCTGGGGAGGGCAAAGTGATTGCTGCAAATTATTCCGGGGATAGAAGGATAAAGCATGTTATCGTTATCGGCGGAGACGGAACCATGCATGAAGTAATGAATGGCTGGGTGAACCAAGAAGTGCCGGTTTCTTTTATTCCGACCGGTTCTGGAAATGATTTTGCCAGAGGGACCGGTCAAAATCGGAATGCAGAGAAGCAATGGCAGAAAATCATTTCAAGTCCGGATAGGTACTGCTATTGGAATGGCAGGGTTCAACTGGACAACAGTGAGAACAAAAAATTTATCAATAGTATCGGTGTCGGGATAGATGCAATAACGACAGAAGCAGCAAATAAATCTCGATTAAAGGGCTGGCTCAATCGTCTGGGTTTGGGGAAGCTGATTTACCTGATTGCATTAATCCGGGTAATCTGGAGCTTTCAACCGATGAATATTCGTTTGAAATACGATGGAAAGGTAAGGACATTGCAAAATGTCTGGCTCATTTCTGCAGCAAATCATCCCTATTGCGGCGGAGGGTTAAAGGTAGTACCACATGCAGTCCTGCATCAGGAATATCTGTCCATACTGATTGTTCATCAGATATCCAGAAAGAAAATTCTATTATTATTCCTGCTGATTATTTTTGGCCTGCATCGTTTTTTAAAGGAAGTAGAATTATTTCGGACGAAGGAGCTGGTGATAGAGGCTGATTCACCAGTCCGCTATCAGGCAGATGGAGAAACTGGAAGGCTCCGTACTTGTCTGATTACAAAGGATCAACGGGCAGTACATATTATATAAATAGAAACTTCATTCAGTAGGAGATTTACAGACGATTCTCCATGATAAATAGTAGAAAAAGCAGATTGATTGAAATTTTATTATATTTTAATATTATTGATAATGCATGTAGATATTGTAATTTTGATCATTTCTAGATACAATAAAGACTTAACACATGAAAAAGAATCATATTATTTATCGGAAATAGAGAAGGATTGCTTGTCTATCTGATTTATAACCAGATAAAAAGCAAGAATGGTCTATTGATGAATAAAGATTTTTCGGATGTTTCTTGAACACGCACTTGAATGCTAATTTTGAAAGATGGGAAGACATTATGATTAACTGGCTCGAACATGCTTTAGGTACAGGATGGCTTGTCAGACCGGCTGGAGGTTTGACCGGCGAGGCATTTATAGCTGAAAAAAATGGAAAGCGATTGTTTTTGAAACGGAACACATCGCCTTTCTTAGCTGTACTCTCTGCAGAAGGAATTGTACCAAAGCTTATTTGGACAAAGCGAATAGAAAATGGTGATGTTATTACCGCTCAAGAATGGCTGGAAGGGCGTTCTTTGAATGAAGAAGAAATGAAGCAGCAATCTGTGGCTGATTTATTGTATAAAATACATCATTCCTCGGAATTAATGCATATGCTGTTAAAAATGGGGAAAAAACCGGTAACCTCAGATGAAAGCTTCTCCCAGCTTTGTTTACAATTAGAAAATAATGGCTTAATGCATGAGCGGGAAGAGGTACTGGAAGCAATTGGTTTGCTGGAAATGATGCTTCCTTATACAAGGAACCAAAGGCTCGCTGTATGTCATTGTGACATGAACCATAATAATTTAATCTTAACAAAAGAAAACATCATTTATTTAATTGATTGGGATAATGGAACCATTGCTGATCCTGCAACGGATATTGGTATGCTCTTAAAATGGTATATTCCAAAGGAAGATTGGAAAGAGTGGCTTATCAATTACGGAATAGAGCCGGACAGACAATGGTTTATTCGTATGTACTGGTATCTCCTGCAGGACAACCTCCAATTCTTATGCTGGCACTTTGACCGTAATGAGAAAGGGAAAGTCCAGCAAAGATTGAAGGAATTACAGGAAATCAACCAATCGATTAAAGATTTTATTGTTTCTTAGCATATCGGGATACCAATCAGAGGTTTTGCTGGACCGTATTGATCCAATGCTGAAACTGATCTTGATGATCACCAATATGTTTTGTCAGATCGGATGCAGCAGTCCCATCTTTACCATATTGGTAAATGCGCGTCAGGACGTCCCGGATATCCTGATCAGATAATTCTTGTTGAGCTAATAGGGAAGCAGTGAGCCTTTCCAACTGAGCATGTTCATTCGGAGACACAGAGGAATCAGATTGATGCTCGTCTAAAATATCACACAGTAATTGCAATTTGTTTTGCAGAGATAGTTGCATCTAAATTCACCTCGTTCCTGAGCATAGTTTAAACGGATAATGCATTATTATTCACATCATCAAAAGCTATAAAAGTGAGGAAAGCGTATATGAGACAAAGATATAAACCATGGGCAGATGATTATTTAAAGGAAAAAAATTATATTGTATTAGAGAAACCGAGCTTACATAAAGGGGAATGGAAAAAAGTTTTTGGCAACAATAATCCGATTCATGTAGAAATTGGTTCGGGTAAGGGGCAATTCATTACAGGAATGGCAAAGCAGCACCCGGATATAAACTTTATCGGCATCGAGGTAGCGAAAAGTATTATTGTTTCTACAGTTCAAAAAGTGGATGAAGAAACGTTAGATAATGTTCGCCTATTGAATGAAGATGCGAATGATTTGCTTGCTATATTTGAAGAAAATGAAATCGGGCAAATTTATTTAAATTTCTCCGATCCTTGGCCAAAAAATCGTCATGAGAAGCGTCGCTTGACCTTTAGAAGCTTCTTGGAGCAATACCAGCATATTTTGCCGGATTCAGGTCAAATCGTTCTCAAAACCGATAATCGCGGATTATTCGAGTATTCATTAGTCAGCTTTTCCGACTATGGAATGAAGCTGAAAGAAGTGAATTTAGATTTGCATGCTATTGAGGATGAAGCGAATGTGAAGACAGAGTATGAAGAAAAATTCGCTTCCATGGGACATGTCATCTATCGCTGTACAGCACAATTTTCATCTTAATAAAGAAAGCTTGATGATTCGCAAGTCTTCCAGTGCGAGACGCGTTTAAGTTCCAGAGGATGAAAATAAATGATTGACAGTACTTCTGTTTATTTGTCATAATATATACGATATGAATGGATTTGATGAACCTTTAATTCAGTCCCGCGAGGCTGGTAAGGAAAACGGATGAAGCAAAATAAATATGTCCTTTAAAGAGACGTTTCCAAAGCTTAATAAAAATGATGTTTAAGATTCTATGGTCTTTTTTATCATCCTTTTGGAACACATATTTAATGGATAATGTTCCTTTGTGTATTCTGACACCTTACCCCGGACTGGTAAGGTGTTTTTAGCTAGAGAGCAATTGGATATAGAATACATACAGAAGGGACAGGTATTGATGAAATCAAGAGAAATACAAGTACATGAACGGCTGCCATTATTACAGAGCTTGCCTTTAAGTTTGCAGCATTTATTTGCAATGTTTGGTTCCACAGTTTTAGTACCGCTTTTATTTAACGTAGATCCAGCAACTATTTTAATGATGAATGGGTTTGGCACACTGCTGTATATTTTTATAACGAAAGGGAAAATTCCTGCTTATTTAGGATCGAGCTTTGCTTTTATCGCACCAGTTACGTTAGTTCTGACAGATGGAGGAGGCTATGGTGCCGCCTTGGGTGGTTTCTTCGTAGTAGGTCTTGTTTTGACTCTGATCGGGGTGATTGTGAAATATGCGGGTACAAGCTGGATTGATGTTATTTTTCCGCCGGCAGCGATGGGAGCTATTGTAGCCGTTATTGGGTTGGAGCTTGTGCCTACAGCAGCAGATATGGCTGGATTGTTGCCGGGGGCGGATGTTCCAAGAGATATGACTGCGATAACGGTATCTTTGCTGACGCTGGGGGCAACGATTGTTTATTGGGTGACTTTAAGAGGATTTCTGAAAATTATTCCGATTCTTCTCGGTATAGTAACTGGTTATCTGATTGCGGCGATGTTTGGAATTGTTGACTTTACAACCGTACGGGAGGCTGCCTGGATTCAAATGCCGACCTATTATCAGATTGAGTTCAACTGGTCTGACATCCTTATTATTTTACCGGCTGCGCTTGTTCTTGTGCCTGAACACATTGGACATTTAGTAGTTACAGGCAATATTGTGAAGAAGGATATGGTAAAGGATCCGGGCTTAGACCGTTCTTTATTTGGTAATGGTATTTCTACGATGCTTTCCAGCTTTTTCGGATCGACACCAAATACAACATATGGTGAAAATATTGGAGTTCTTGCGATAACAAGAGTATATTCTACATGGATTATCGGCGGAGCTGCGGTGTTAGCAATTATCCTTTCCTTCTGCGGAAAGCTTGCTGCTTTAATTTCATCTATTCCAACACCGGTTATGGGCGGTATTTCTTTACTGCTTTTCGGGATTATCGCGGTAAGCGGTTTGCGTATGCTTGTAGAGCAGCAGATTGATTATAATAATTCGCAAAATCTTATCCTGACCTGTGTAGTATTGGCAATTGGTGTCAGCGGAGCCAGCATTGAACTTGGTGCAGTAGAATTGACAGGAATGGGGCTGGCGACCATTGTTGCCATTTTAATCAGCTTATTCTTTAAACTGCTGGATGCTTTAAACTTATCGAATGAGGATAAGTAAATAAATATATGAATGAGGCATAGAAAGAAAACTGCACTCGAATGAAATTGGAGAGAATTTCATATAGAGCGGCAGTTTTCTTTTTCAAATAACAATTTTTGCAATAAGAAAGCATAAACAATGAAAAATAGAAAGCGATAACAACTCCTATACAGTCATTGTTTGATATAAAAAGTAGAATAGAAACGCACCATACCAGCCTGGAAGCTGGTTAAATTTTTTATTGACGAACCATCTGTTTGGTGATAATATTTCGATTATCACTAAAATAGTTTCGTTATTGATAGAAGATTCGAAGCAGTTCCATACGCTTGTGGACTGCATTTTTACACTATAGACTATGAATTTTCTTCAAAAGAATCATAAAATTATGAAATCATTTAAAACTCTATTAATAGTCTGAAAAATATGTGAATATATACACATCTATAGGCGTAATTCACAGAATCTTTCATATAACGGAACCATTTAAACAGTTAGCCGATTGTCTTTGGGCATAGAAATGTTCATAATCTCTTAGAGGACAGACAGCAGGAAAAACATAATTTAATTAATTGGAGGATGAATGAACATGGCACAAATGCTTGCATTAGTTCTTATTGTATTGATTTTATATATTGGAGACGTGGTTGCTGCCAAAACCAAGGCTTGGGTACCGTCGATTTTTGTCTGTGCCGTTCTGTTTTTAGCGGGTTATTGGACCTTTTTCCCGCAGGATATAGTTGAAATAGCAGGTATACCTCCTGTAGTTGCTACAGTGCTGATGTACATGCTGATTGTAAATATGGGGACACTATTATCCTTAAAGGAGCTGAAGCAGCAATGGCGTACGATTTTAATCGCTCTCGGCGGTGTTTTAGGTGTTGTTGCCTTTCTGCTTAGCTTTGGCACCTTACTTTTCGGATTTCAGGCTATGGTTGTCGCCGTTCCACCGTTAGTGGGAGGGCTGGTATCCTCACTGATTATGTCAGAAGGTGCTGCAGAAGCAGGTCTGGTAAGCTTATCTGTATTTGCAATCGTTATTTATGTGATGCAAGGCTTTGCAGGTTATCCTTTAACATCTGTGATGTTGAAAAAAGAAGGAAAGCAATTATTGAATAAAATACGCAGCGGTGAATTAAAAGAAGCTGATACATCGAATAAAACAGCAGCTGAAGAGTACGAAGGTGCAAAGTTATTTAGGAATCTCCCGGAACAATATAATACCAGTTATTTTATATTTTTTAGATTAGCTGTTACCGGGTTCCTTGCTTATCAGATATCTGCATGGCTGGAGCCAGTCGTATCTGTCAGTCCGATGGTCCTTTGTCTGTTATTCGGTGTTATCGGCAGAAGTGCCGGTTTCTTGGAAAAGCAGGCGCTGCAGAAGGCAAACGGGTTTGGTTTTGCGATGTTGGGGCTGATGCTTTATATTCTTGACGGATTAAGAAATGCTACCCCGGATATGATGCTTGACATTATCTACTTATTAGTCGGAAGTATTCTTTTAGCTGTAATCGGAATGTATATCTTCTCCTTTATTGTTGGCAGGCTGTTTAAGGTCAGCAAAGCAATGGCATATGCAATATCCTTAACTGCCTTTTACGGGTTTCCAGCGGATTATGTAATTACCAATGAGGTGATCACCTCATTGACGAAGGATACAAAGGAAAGAGAAATATTGACGAGCCATATGCTCCCTCCGATGCTGGTTGGCGGATTTGTGACCGTAACGATTGTTTCTGTTATACTAGCAGGAGTATTTGTCAGTTTCTTGTAGATTGAAGGAGGAATCATTACGTGAAAGCAAACCAGGAACGCATTGAAAAACATATTAAAGCATTAAGCAGATATACAGCGACGCCGAATGAAGGAACCACCCGTTTGACTTACAGTGAAGAAGATTTACAAGCCCGTATCTATATTAAAGAGCAGATGGAAGCATATGGGTTAGAAGTAAGAGAAGACGGTCTCGGCAACATTTTTGGCAAGCTGGAAGGTGAAAAGAAGGATGCGCCAAGTGTAATTGTAGGATCTCACTTTGACAGTGTTCCTCATGGCGGAGATTATGACGGTCCGGCTGGTGTGATTGCCGGTCTAGAAATCGCTGCATTATTCCAGGATAATCAAGTTAAGCCGGTATATCCATTAGAAATTATTGCGATGATTGAAGAAGAAGGATCAAGGTTTGGCGGCGGTTTAATGGGCTCCAGAGGAATTGCCGGATATCTTTCAAAGGATGATGTTCAAGAGACCAAAGATAAGGACGGTATCTCTGTCCCCGAGGCAATGAAAAAGATTGGTTTGGATCCTTCATTAGAGGTGAAACGAGATCCAGAAACAATCAAAGCATTTTTAGAAATGCATATTGAACAGGGGCCTATTCTAGAAGAAGAGCAGATTTCCGTGGGAGTGGTGGAATCTATTGTCGGATTAACACAATTAGAGGTAACGATTGACGGGAAAGCAGGACATGCTGGTACAACACCGATGGATCGGCGCTCTGATGCGTTAGTAGCGGCTGCCAATATCATTTCCAAGCTTCCGCAGATTGCAATGGAAGAAGGAGAAGGAACGGTGACAACGGTAGGAAGACATCAGGTATTTCCAAACGGAGCAAATGTAATTCCGGATAAAGTTGTTTTCTCTGTGGATATCCGTTCCAGCAAAGAAGCACATGTAAAAAATGTCGTGCAGAAAGTAAAAAATCTGGTTCGCTCTTGGGAAGCCAATGGTATTCAGACTGCAGTAGAGCAGTCCTTATACATGCAGCCTAAGGAACTGAACAAGAAAATTCGTTCTATACTTGAAGCATCATGTGCGCAGTTAGGTACCTCTTTTATCAACATGCACAGCGGAGCGGGACATGATGCGATGGTCCTTTCCGATATAACGGATGTCGGATTGATTTTTGTGCCGAGTAAAGACGGTCTCAGTCACTGCCCGGAGGAATGGACCGCAATCCATGAGCTTGCTGCAGGCATCGAAGTATTATACGAAACTGCATTAAAATTAACGGAAAAATCCTAGTGTCGATTTGGCACTGGGATTTTTTTAATAGGTTATATCATATATGTTATGATAATAAAAAGAAGAAACGATGGAGTAAACATGGTCAAAAAAAAGCCTGCTGAAAAATTCAAGCCGGCTTTTGCAGATGTATTGATTAATTTATGTAATGATGGTAAAATATAAAAGTTAAAGATATACTAAATAATATATATCCATATATTATAATTATACATTATAATAATAAGTATGTCAACAGTTGTTTTCGGAAATAAAGGGGGAAGTTGATGGATAAGCAAAGGGATAGCCACGAATTTGAATATCAGCGACTAGAGAAGGTATTAGATATTATTGATAAGAAACAACATGCTTTGAAGGAACAATCCTCCAAGGTGAAGGAAGATGTCGTTGAATTACGTAAAACATTCTGGGATGATATTACCGTTAATATGGATGAAATGGATGACATTATTGAGACACAGGAAAGTATTAAGCAGCAATCCAATATCCTCGCACAGAAAGAGCGGCATTACGGGAAAAATTATCAGCGGATGAACCAATTAGAACGGCTGAAAAACCAGCCTTACTTTGGGAGAGTTGATTTTCAGGAAGAAGGCAGTGAAGAAATCGAGAAAATTTATATTGGTACTTCTTCGTTAATGGATGAAGAAGAGAAGGATTTTCTTATTTATGACTGGCGGGCTCCGATTTCCAGTATTTATTATGACTATGCTCCAGGCCCGGTAGAGTACCGGACGGAGGAAGAAACAGTGAATGGCGACATGAGCTTAAAACGACAATATATGATCCGGAATGGAAAAATGAAAGGAATCTTTGACACCTCCGTAACTATTATAGATGAGATGCTCCAGGAAAGCTTGAGCGGGGCGGCTGATACACAAATGAAATCGATTGTTTCTACGATTCAGCAAGAGCAAAATGCCGTTATCCGTCATCGCGGCAGTAAGGTGCTTGTTGTACAAGGTGCAGCGGGAAGCGGAAAAACATCTGCAGCATTACAGCGCATTGCCTATTTGCTTTATCATCATCGGACTAATTTGACAGCGGACCAGGTGCTGCTTTTATCTCCAAATGATTTATTCTCAAGCTATGTAGCAAATGTGCTCCCTGAATTGGGCGAGGAGCCGGTCAACCAGCAAACCTTTCATCAATTCGTTCTCAAAGGAACAGATAAAGCATTACATGTAGACACCCCCTTTGAACAGATTGAAAAGCTGATGGGATTAGAAGAAGAAAAACAGAAATCATTAAGGGATGCAATTCAGTATTTTTCCAGTACGGCTTTTATGGACATAATTAATCAGCATTTAGAGAAATTAAATCAAACAAATCTTGTTTTCCGCTCTATCCGTTTTCGAAATGAATTACTCATTGATAAGACGGAGATTGAAGATTATTTTGCATCCTTGGAGAAGGATATGCGTCTTCCAAATAAAATGGAGCAGTTAAGAAATTGGCTGCTGCAGCGCATTCGTGCATTTCAAAAGGAAGAAATCGAAAAAGATTGGGTTTTGGATCAAATCCAGCTGTTAACCAAAGATGACTATATGAAAGCTTATCATGAAGCAGAGAATGAACATGAAGAAAGCAGTATCCAGGATGAAGAAAAGGTTTTGAGAGAGAAAATTATTCGTAAAACATTTGCTCCATTGCAAAATATGATCCGTCAGAACCGTTTTATTAATACATTTAAAATGTATATGGACTTTATCGCAGAATTGAATGGAACCAGTGCGCTTCAACAATATAAAGCAGAAGCAATTAGGCAGCTCCGGAAAAAACAGCTTCCATGGGAATTGGCAACTGCTTATAACTACTTTAAAGGGGAAATGATTGGCCACCAGGTTAACCGGCCTGTGCATCTGATTGTAATGGATGAGGCACAGGATTATACGCCTTTTCAATTTGCTTATTTAAGGCATCTTTATCCGTATGCCAGTTTTACACTGCTTGGGGATGTAAATCAGGCAATTTATTCCTATGCATCGGAGGAAAATCCGATTCAGGAGAATATTTCGTTTAAGGAAAGTACGGAGCGGATCGTATTAACGAAAAGCTATCGCTCAACGAAGCCGATTGCAGATTTCACATCATACTTTTCACCGAGCAGTGAACCGGTTGAACCCTTTGAACGTAGTGGTTCACTTCCAGAGGTCATTCATTTGACAAAATCCATTTCTGAAAAGGATGCATTGCTTCATAAAATAGAAGAGAAGCAGCAGGAAGGCCATGAAACGATTGCGATTATAGCGAAGACGGCAGGTGCCTGTGATAAAATATATCAACAGCTGCATAAAGAAATAGATATCAAACAGATTAATGAGCATACCAAAACCTATCAAAAAGGGGTTGTGGTTGTTCCTGTCTATTTAGCAAAGGGGATTGAATTTGATGCGGTGATTCTTGCAGATGCTTCCAGTGAAGTGTATTCACACCCTACAGATAAATATTTGCTTTATACCGCGTGCACCCGTGCTATGCATGATTTGACCTTATTGTACTCTGATAAAATATCTCCTTTTTTAAGTGAGGTTCCTAAAGAGAAATACAGGTATGCGACGATTGTGGAAAGGTGAGAAAAAGTATGAAGAAGGATTTCCGTACCTTGCGATAAAGGTTTGGAAATCCTTTTTTATTGCAGTGTAACTGACTGTGCGATTTTCAACATCGAGACACAAGGAAAATCCGAAGTTGCAGTTTTTCTTCTCTGGAGATTGGCAAATAATAAAAATGGAGACAGAATGATATCCAATCCTGTCTCCATTTTTTCTTATTGATAATTATTTGTCTCAAAAAGGTCAATCAGCTCAATATCTGGATTTTTATCTTTAAACCAGTTTAATGCAAATTCATTTCGGAACAGCACGAGCGGCTGATCATGACGGTCACGTACCAGCAGATTTCCAGAATCAAACAAGGAAGCATCTGCCTGCTCAGGATTTAGCCATCTTGGAATCCGTTCACCAATTGGCTCCATGATTACTTGGGCATTGTACTCATTTTCCATGCGGTAGGTGAAGACCTGATATTGCAATTCTCCGACGGCGCCTAAAATAAAGGAATCTGTTAATTTATCCCGGAACAGCTGAATAGCGCCTTCCTGAACAAGCTGTTCAATCCCTTTACGAAACTGCTTCGATTTCAATGCGTTTTTTGCCATGACCTTTTTGAAGATTTCCGGCGGGAACTGCGGCAGTTCATCAAATTCATATTTTTCTTTGCCGGTCAGCAACGTATCTCCGATTTGGTAGGCATTGGGATCATAAATACCGATAATATCGCCGGCGTATGCTTCTTCAATGGTTTCTCTGGAAGACGCCACCATTTGTTGGGATTGAGCCAGTTTTAATTCTTTCCCGGTCCGTGCTAACGCAACACTCATCCCGCGTGTGAATTTTCCGGAACAAACACGTAGAAAAGCAATTCGATCACGATGGGCAGGATTCATATTGGCTTGGATTTTAAAAATAAATCCAGAGAAGTCTTCTTCTTCCGGTTTTACGGCACCTTTGGTCGACTTACGCGGTGTCGGACTCGGTGCTAAGCGGATAAAGG
The DNA here is from genome assembly GCF_042654105.1 of Oceanobacillus aidingensis. Lineage (NCBI taxonomy): Bacteria > Bacillati > Bacillota > Bacilli > Caryophanales > Bacillaceae > Oceanobacillus > Oceanobacillus aidingensis. Next base: position 19,413 of record NZ_JBHSFT010000042.1, read on the forward strand.
AATCAAAAAATGTTTGCACGCCGAATGGGGAAAGTGCGCTTCCGAAGAAAACAGGTGTAAGTTCGCCGTTTAAAATGGCTTCTTCAGAATAAGTATTTCCAGCTTCCTCAACAAGCTCCAGTTCATTGACTGCATCTTGGTAGGTTCCATTTTCAGTTAACTCTGGGTGATTTTCTAATTCTTTATAAGGGATATAGCTTTCCTCTGCTCCTGGATGATGCTGTACAAATTGTTCATTTTCCCGGTCAAAAATTCCGAGGAAGCCTTTTCCCATGCCAGCCGGCCAGTTCATTGGATACGTATCGATTTCTAATACCTCTTCTAATTCCTCCAATAAAGCTAATGGCTCTTTTCCTTCCCGGTCTAATTTATTCATAAAAGTAAAGATAGGAATTCCTCGCATCCGGCAAACCTTGAACAGTTTGATGGTCTGTGCTTCAATTCCTTTCGTAGAATCAATAATCATCACAACACTGTCAACAGCGGTTAAAGTCCGGTACGTATCCTCACTGAAATCTTCGTGTCCCGGGGTATCTAAAATATTGATATGAAAACCCTCATATTCAAAGTTCATGACACTGGATGTAACCGAAATACCACGTTGTTTCTCAATTTCCATCCAGTCGGATGTAGCGAATTTGCCGGATTTTTTCCCTTTGACTGTTCCTGCTGAACGGATAAGGTTGCCATATAACAGTAATTTTTCTGTCATTGTTGTCTTCCCGGCATCGGGATGCGAGATAATCGCAAATGTTTTTCTTTTCTGTACTTCTTCTTGAATTGACATAGTGAAATCCTTTCTATCATAGACTGATCCATCTTTTACAGCTTTATACGTGTTTGTTTATAGATCAGAAGCTAATGTTTAAAAATCATCATTTGTTTATTAGATGTTTGCCTATTGTTGCTTTATAATATGCAATAGATATATCATACTACAATTTAACCTCTTTCGTGAAATAGAAATCAGGTAATATAATAAAAAAGTCAATCAGATATTAATTCTGACAGCGTGAATTTAAAATATGTGAAATGAATGAAAAGGTCGTGCAGGAAATGGTATGGGTACCCAAACAAGAAATAAAAGAACGATGCGGAGAGTTGTCTTATAAATATGGAGAACGTCTGTGGAAAAAGGGAAATGTGCAGTTAACCTTTTTGGAACAGCAGCTGATTGGAACGGTCAGAACTACGGATGATTTCCATATTACAGTCACGTATCGAAATAATAAAATAGAGAGCACTGCGTGCAGCTGTCCGAAGCTCGGATCTTATACATTAGATTGTCAGCATATCGCTGCGGTCTTAATCGGTATCCACGAAACAGGAGAGCCGGAAGCTGCCACACCGTCGCTGACAGGAAAGCCGGATAAGGAATTTCGTCAGCGCGGCTATTTTGAGACAAGGCAGGCTATTCCGGTTCATTTTTACCTGCGTATTCCAGCAGAACCGGAACGGGCCGCATTGCAAATGGCTGTTCAAATCGATGGAAAAATTGTCCATGATATTATTGCTTTTTTAGAAGCATTGAAAAGCGGAAGGCATTTTTCAATTGCTGATAATCTATCCTTTGATGCAAGCAAATTTTATTTTGAAGATGATTGCAATCAGATTTTAGAACAGCTTATCCATATCTATGAGGACCAGCAGATGATTGGCAAGCTCTTTGAGGATAAAACAAGCTGGGTTTCGGTCCCGGCTTCAGCTTGGGACCGTATGGAGAAATTACTATCTGCAAGCCCGCTGGTATCCCTTTATATGGAGGCAAATGATTATCATAAGCAGCCATTACATTTTTATGATGCACTGCCTCCGCTTTCTTTTCGTGTCTATCAGTCAGATGCAGATTATTCCATCGCTTTTCGAGAAAGAAAAGCTACATTTTTTTTGCTTGCTTATCAGCTTATTTATCAGAGCGGATCCCTTTATTTATTAACAGAAGAAGAAAAGCAGCTGATTACTTTATGCGAGCAGCTATGGCAAAAGCAAACACAAACCATCGTTGTCAGCAGGGAGCAAATGGTTTCTATCTCAGCACTTTTAGAGCGGATTGGTGAAGTGGAGGATAGGACAGGAATGCTAAAGCATCTTAATACTCCGCTGAAAGCTGGTGTTTATATAGATCGGGTCCATAATCGTCTTCTGGCTGGTGTGGAATTCCAATATGGAGATAAAAAGATAACGCCATTTGAGAAAACAAGTCTGATTCGCCGGGATAAAGAAAAGGAAGCAGAAATTATTGCTTTCCTGGAAAAAAGTGGATTTGCGAATACGGGAGGCAGTTTTATTCTGCAAAATGAACAGCTGGAATATGATTTCTTATATCATCATTTACCAGTATTGTATAAGATGGCCGATGTTTTTGTAACGAATGCCGTTCGTAATCAAATCAGCAAGAAGCGGTTTCAGCCAATTGTACGTGTGAAGCATAAGCGTGACAGAACAAATTGGCTTTCCTTTGCCTTTCAAGTGAAAGGTTTTTGGGAGCAGGAGGTTCGACAGATTCTGGAAGCGATAGAAGAAAAGCGGCCTTACTATCGCTTAAAGGATGGTTCTTTTCTGACATTGGAAACAGAGGAGGTAAAAGAATTAGAAAAATATCTGCTTTCCGTTTCGATGACCCCTTCTGAAATTCTGGAGGAAATTGAGCTGTCGCTGAAGGAGGGTTTGTCATTTGCGCATCGGATGGAGGATAACGGTTATCTGGCTGATGGAGCAGCTGTGAAGGAAATGATTCATGCTATTCAGGTACCGGCAAAGGAGAAGTATCCAATCGCAAAAGAAATTAAGCCGATTTTAAAGCCTTATCAGCAGGACGGCGTGCGCTGGATGCTGGCGGTGGCTGAATCTGGTCTGGGCGGCGTGCTGGCAGATGAAATGGGGTTAGGGAAAACCGTGCAGGCTATCGCTTTTTGTATCACGAAATTTCAGCAGCAAAAGAAAAAAGCATCTATTCTGATTGTCTGTCCGACCTCGCTGAGCCATCAGTGGAAGCAGGAATGGGAATTATTTGCCCCGGCTTTTTCCGTTGATATATTGGAAGGTACCGTTAAGGAGAGAAATCAAAAAAAGAAAGCATTTAAAGAACAGGATGTATGGATTGTTTCCTATGGTGTATTGAAAAATGAAATCGATTGGCTGAAGAAGAAGGCTGCTTTCCAGACGATTATTTTTGACGAGGCGCAAACCTTTAAAAATCCTGCGACACAGGTTTTCCGTACAGTAAAGAAATTAACAGCCGATTATCAGTTTGCGTTAACAGGTACACCATTAGAAAATAAAGTAGAGGATGTATGGGCGATTTTTCATGTTATATTTCCTGAATTGCTCGGCGGCTTGAAGGATTTTTCCTGGCTTACTAATGATCAGGTGCTGAGAAGAGTTCACCCATTTATGCTGCGGAGAGAGAAAAAGGATGTGCTCCAGGACTTGCCGACCAAAACGGAATATATTGAACGTGTTCCGCTGACGGAAGAACAAAAACAAATCTATATTTCCTATTTATCCAAGTTAAGACATCCGAAATTTAAACATTTGGATCGTGCAACGATTCGTAAAAATCGTATTCGTATCTTAGCGGGACTGACCCGGTTAAGACAAATTTGTTGTGACCCGGCATTATTTGTACGGGATTATCATGGAGAGTCAGCTAAACTTAAGCGGCTGATGGAAATTGTGAAGGATGCCAAACGTTCCGGAAAACGGCTGTTGATTTTTTCTCAATTTACGCAAATGCTGCAGCGAATAGGTGATTTATTAAGGGCAGAGGAAATTTCCTACTTTTATTTGGACGGGCAAACACCTGCTGAGGAACGGATCCAACTTTGCCGCGCTTTTAATCAGGGAAAGAATGATATTTGCCTGATATCGCTGAAAGCTGGCGGTACTGGATTAAATTTAGTGGGTGCTGATACGGTTATTTTATACGATACATGGTGGAACCCGGCAGTAGAAGACCAGGCAATCGATCGTGCACACCGAATCGGACAAACAGATGATGTTACCGTTATTAGGATGCTGGCCGAAGGAACCATTGAAGATAAAATGTTCGAGCTCCAGCAGAAAAAAAGAAATCTGATTGAACAGATGGTACAGACGAAGGACTTATGGAATAATCAGCTGACAGATGAAGACGTAGAGAAACTGCTCCTGGGAACGCTGGAATAAAAGAAATGGCTTAAAAAGAAGAGGTAAAGCCTCTTCTCTTTTAAATTCTTAAAAATATAGTTAAATGTGATATAAGCAGCTGGCTAGCGTAGTGTATTTCCGTAGCGGCCGCTTACAGCAAATTTATATCTATTATGTTACCCATGGATTTTGGTGAAGAGAAAAAAAGAAAATAAATATATCTAATCAAAATGAAGCTTGACGTTTTGTTAAACAAATGATTATGCTTAAGAAGAGAACGAATAACTTTGCATGAAATCAAGGGAGGCTGCTTATTATGGTGACATCAAAAGAAGTCATGGAACTTACCTCTGCCTATGGTGCAAATAACTACCATCCATTGCCGGTAGTTGTTGCAGAGGCAGAAGGAGTCTGGGTGAAGGATCCTGAAGGAAATAAATACATGGATATGCTAAGTGCATACTCTGCTGTCAATCAGGGACATCGGCACCCAAAGATTATTCAAGCACTGAAAGATCAGGCAGATAAAGTCACACTTACTTCAAGAGCTTTTCATAATGAATTATTAGGGCCTTGGACAGAGCGCCTTGCGAAATTAACCAATAAAGATAAAGTCCTGCCGATGAATACCGGAGCAGAAGCAGTAGAAACAGCGATAAAAGCAGCGCGCAGGTGGGCATATGAAAAAAAGGATGTTGACGCGAATCAAGCGGAGATTATTGCAGCAAAAGGAAATTTCCATGGCAGAACAATGAATGCGATTTCATTATCGAATGATCCGGATGCAACTACAAATTATGGCCCCTTTGTGCCAGGGATATATAAGATAAATTATGGAGATATTCAAGCGTTAAAAGAAACCATCACACCAAATACAGCAGCAATTATTATCGAACCGATTCAAGGAGAAGCAGGTATTCTCATCCCGCCGGAAGGCTATTTGCAGGAAGTTCGAAAAATATGTGATGAAGAAAATATATTATTTATTGCCGATGAAGTACAGACTGGTTTTGCCCGCACTGGAAAAATGTTTGCCTGTGAATGGGAAAATGTAGAGCCAGATATTTATGTGATGGGGAAAGCATTAGGCGGAGGTGTGCTCCCTATCTCTGCCATTGCTGCTAATAAAGCGATTATGGATGTTTTTACGCCCGGTTCACATGGCTCAACATTTGGAGGTAATCCATTAGCCTGTGCTGTTTCGATGGCAGCATTGGATGTAATTGAAGAAGAAGAACTGGTTGATAAATCACTTGAACTGGGCGAATACTTTGCAATTGAATTATCTGCTATCAGCCACCCTGATTTGAAGGAGGTCCGGGCTAGAGGATTATTTATCGGTGTAGAATTTACGAAGCCTGTCCGGCCGATTTGTGAAGCATTGAAGGAAAACGGCATTTTGTGTAAAGAAACCCATGAAACCACCATTCGTTTTGCACCGCCGTTAGTGATTACAAAAGAAGAGCTTGACTGGGCACTGGATAAAATAAAGAAAGTGCTCCAGGCGAATTAAATATATTCTTTACGTCCCAATGAATTTTCATTGGGGCTTTTTTTATGGTGTGCCGGCCTTCTCTGAGGCAGTACGTTATTAATTCCCAAACAGTGCCAGTATGGAAATAAATCATTAGGCAAAAGATAAGCTGTGAGGAGGTGAGAAACAGTGAAAACACTACATGCAATTGCAGTTACGTTATTGATTATTGGTGCTATTAACTGGGGACTGATTGGATTTTTTCAATTTGATCTAGTATCCGCAATTTTTGGCGGACAGACGGCTGTTCTTTCTCGAATTATTTATGGACTCGTTGGAATTAGTGCTATTTATTATCTTACCACTTTATTCTCTGGAGTTGGTGAACCTGTTCAGGATTCAGATCATTTGCAGACTGGCTTCCAAACAGAGTTCAGTGAAGAACATGGCATTGAAGAAGAAATTGACGATAAATAATGAAACAAAAATAACCTTTTGAATAAATAAAATACGGCTGCCTTTTTACCAATTACTGTTTTTTTCGCTTTAAAACAGCTTAAAGCGGTAATTGGATAGGGCAGCCGACATTATCAGGAAGTGGGGAAGAACCTCCGGAAATGATGTTTTATTTTATTCGGAAGGTTTTTTTTCCTCTAAATCCTCGATTGTTTCAGCAAATTGCTTTCTTTCTTGCGCGGTAGGCAGGCGGCAGCTTTGTTTTTTCTCAAACCATTTATGCCTGTTGCGTGCCACAAAATCATAGAGAGTATCCCGGATAAAATATGGAAGAAATTTACCAGCTGTCAGCATTCTCCAGGGAAACGATATATATTTTGCCACTTGTAAAGCAGCGTCTGATTTGATAAAAATTTTCTCCCCATCGATCAGCAGTACACTGTCGATGTCATCCGGCACCCGATATTTCCTTCTTATAAATTCTCCTGCCTCACTTTGCAGAGAAATAAAAAGAAATTGATTTTCTTTATCTTTATTTAAAATAAACTGCACGAAGCTGTCGCAAATATGACATTCTCCATCAAATACGATAAGTTTCACTTGCATCACCTCACACAATCCTTCTTTACAAATACCCTACAACTTCACTGTAACATAGAAAAATTGTTTTTATAAAGCATTAACGATAAGTCCTTTCTGTATAAACTCCATAGAGACTGTGATATGATAGCATTTGTATATTTTTTGTGTACTGAAGGAGTAGAAAATTTTGGAAGGGTTTCAGCAGCAATTTATTATTTCTGTATTTATTATTTTACTTGGTTATTTCTTTAAAAGGACAAAAATTTTAAAGGAATCGGATGGACAGACGATAGCCAGAACCGTTTTTAATATTACTTTGCCTGCGTTAGTGCTTGTTACTTTTAATCAAATGGAGATAACGCTGCCGCTTGTTTCTCTTATTGTCATTGCGATTTTATTTGGACTTGTCGCTGCTGCGGCCGGTTTTTTTGTCTTTCGCTCTGCAGATACTGATTTAAAAGGAATGGCAATCATGATGATGCCAGGTGTCAATGTCGGCTTATTTGCCTTTCCTCTTGTAGAAGCTATCTGGGGCAGAGAAGGTATCCAATATTTTGGTATGTTTGATGTAGGTAATGCTGTGATTGTATTCGGATTATGTTTCTTTATTGCCAGTTATTTTGCAAATGGATCATCGAAATTTTATTTGCGGGAAACAGTCAGTCCATTACTGCGGTCTATTCCATTTTTAACCTATATGTTTGTCGTTGCTTTAAACATATTTGATTTTCATTTGCCAACGTTCTTATTAGATACCGCAGAAATTATATCAGGGGCGAATATGCCCTTGTCCTTATTGTTACTGGGTCTTTATTTAAACTTTTCCTTTGAGAAATCATGGTTTCCTCTGATAGGGAAGTATTTAGCTGTGAAGTATGGAACTGGACTGGTTCTCGGTCTCAGCCTCTTTTGGCTGTTTTCAGATTATCCGATGCTTGCAAATACGGTTTTAATCGGTTTTATTCTGCCAACATCCACAACAGCTGTGGTGTATGCAATAAGATACAGATATAACGCAAAAATAGCCGGAACTATAGTGAATATAACGATCATTTTAAGCTTTCTGCTGATTTGGGTGCTTGCAAGCTTTGTGGCATATCATTAGTTTCTTATAATGCTTTTACATCCAATGTCTGAACAAAATCAACAAACGCCCGGACAATATTCATTTGTAAGGTATCTTCCTGATAGTACATCCAGGTTTGTCTCTTTAAAGGCTCACCGGACGCCCCTGTAATTGGTTTAATAAACAGCTCGGGGTGGGGGCGGACGACCAGATTAGCGACAATCGCATAGCCGAGTCCATGAACAACCATCTCTTTGCAAGTCTCTACTTGATTGACATGGATGGTAATATTCGGCTGTTCGATGTAATTTTGATGCCACCAGTCATCTAATAGCATACGCATATGCTCATCTGTGTAATAGTCTACCCTTGGGAGCTTGGGGAGGGTATCCCATGCAAAATCCCAAGGAGAGGCAACACAGATTTCCTCCTCATATAACAGCGCTTTCTTTTCCTTCCAAGCATAATTTCCTTTAATAAAGCTGATATGTACATCATGATTTAATAAAAGGCGGTGCATATCACTGCTCCATCCAGTAACAACCTGGCATTCTACCTCCGGATATTTTTCTTTAAACAGCTGCAGCAGCTTCGGCATTTTATTTGCTGCAAAGAAATTAGAAACACCGACCCGTAACGTTCCCTTCACTTCCTCCTGCATGTTGCTGAGTTTTTCCTCCATTTTACGCTGTTCCAGCAGCATTCTTTTTGCGTGCTGTGCCAGTTCTTCCCCTTCTGGAGTAAACATGATGCCTCGCCGCTTCCTTAGAATAAGCGGGACGCCATAATGATTTTCCAGCTTTTGAATTCTTGCAGTTAAGGTTGGCTGAGATAAAAATAATTGATGTGCTGCCAGTGTGATATTTTCTGTTTCGTAAAGGGCGGCAAGCATTTTCCAGTCTTGTAAATTCAAGGCTTCTCCTCCTATTATTAAGATATAGAAAAAATCTATCGTTATTAATTTGAATTATATATTTTTCTAATATTCTATTCAAGGTTATACTGGATATAGGAAAACGTTTTATTGGGGATTTTTATTCAACACATGCTTCTCTATGCTTTGCTACCTGCATAAGTGAACCAATGGCTTGGCAACTATAAGCTTTGTTTATCTCAAAAGAATAAATGATGACGCTTTCAAATTGAAGGAGGAGAAATAATGCGTACAAGTGAAGGTTTTGTTCCTGGTTTAGATGGTGTGATTGCGGCGCGAACAGAAATTTCTTTTTTAGATGTTGATCGGGAAAAAATAGTTATTCGCGGAGAGGATTTAATTGCATTAGCGAAAGATAAAACGTATTTTGATGTCGTCCATTTATTACTGGAAGGATATATTCCAAGCCAGGAGGAAAAGAGCAGTCTGGAAGATAATATTAAAGGGTATTATAGCCTGCCTGAAGATACCTTGCCTGTATTTAATCTGCTGCCAAAGGGCATGCATCCAATGGATGGGATGCGTACGGTTATCTCATTATTAGCCGGATACGATACGGACCTTGAAAACCGTTCGAACAAGGAAAATAAACAGCGGGCCTATGAATTGTTAGGTCAATTGCCTTTTATTACGGTAAACAGCTATTTTGCTACAGAGGGCAAAGCGATTGCCAGCCCGGATGAAAGTCTCGGCTATAGCGCCAATTTCCTCTATATGATTACAGGGAAAAAACCGTCCAATCTGGAGGTGGAAATTTTTGATCAGCTCTTATTACTCTACAGTGAGCATGAGATGCCTAATTCAACCTTTGCCTCCCGTGTGATTGCTTCTACAAACGCTGATATGTACGGCGCGCTGACTGGAGCTATATCTTCCCTAAATGGACATTTACATGGCGGAGCAAATGAAGCAGTCATGTATATGCTGCAGGAAGTCGATTCTGTAGACGGGTTTGAAGCGCTCATTCGCCATAAGCTTCAAAATAAGGAAAAAATCATGGGGTTTGGGCATCGGGTGTATATGAAGAAAATGGATCCCCGGGCAACAATTACAAAAGAAGCGCTGCGGAAACTATGTGAAAGAGATAATGATGATACGCTTTTAAAGATGTGTGAAGCTGGGGAAGAAATCATGAGGGAAGAGAAGGGGCTATATCCTAACTTAGATTATTATGCAGCTCCGGTTTATTGGAAGCTGGGTATTCCAATACCGCTTTATACACCAATTTTCTTCAGTGCCAGAACAGCAGGGCTTGCGGCACATATTATTGAACAGCATGATAATAATCGGATTTTCAGACCGAGAGTAGAATACACAGGAAAAAGTTATTAGAGGGAGGACATTCAAATGGAATCAGTAAAAACAAATCAGACCGATCAACTTTTAGAAGAAATTGCGGACTATGTATTAAATAAGGAAATTACAAGTGAAGAGGCTTATAAAACAGCGCATCATGTACTGATTGATACGATTGGCTGCGGTATTCTTGCTTTAAATTACCCGGAATGTACGAAGCTGTTAGGACCTATTGTTCCAGGCACTGTAGTTCCAAATGGCGTGAGAGTACCAGGAACACCGCATGTTCTTGATCCTGTGCAGGGAGCATTTAATATCGGGACAATGATACGCTGGCTGGACTATAATGATACTTGGCTTGCAGCGGAGTGGGGGCACCCTTCCGATAACTTGGGAGGCATTTTAGCTGTGGCTGATTATGTGAGTCAGCTGCGGCGGCAAAAAGGAGAAGCTCCCTTAACTGTAGAAGAGGTTTTAGAGATGTCGATTAAAGCACATGAAATACAAGGTATCCTTGCTTTAGAAAACAGCTTGAACCGTGTTGGCCTGGACCATGTCTTATACGTTAAAATTGCAACAACCGCAGTAGTGACTAAAATGCTGGGCGGCGGAAAAGAAGAAATTGTCAATGCATTATCCAATGCCTGGATTGATAATTCCAGCTTGCGGACGTATCGTCATTTTCCGAATACAGGTTCCAGGAAATCGTGGGCAGCAGGAGATGCGACAAGCCGTGCAGTTCGCCTGGCATTAATGGCCATTAAAGGAGAAATGGGCTATCAGACTGCTTTGAGTGCAGAAGGATGGGGTTTTCAAGACGTGCTCTTCAAAGGGAAGGATATCGTATTAAGCAGACCGTTTGAAAGCTATGTCATGGAAAATGTATTGTTCAAGGTATCTTTTCCGGCAGAATTTCATGCGCAGACAGCAGCAGAAGCAGCTGTTCAATTACATCCTGAAGTAGTTGACCGCATGGATGAAATTAAAGAAATTACGATAGCTACACATGAATCAGCTATCCGTATCATCGATAAAAAAGGACCGCTGCATAACCCGGCGGACAGAGACCATTGTCTGCAGTATATTACTGCGGTTGGGTTATTAAAAGGAAATATTGTAGCGGAGGATTATGAGGATGATGCGGCAAAAGACCCGCGTATTGATGAACTTCGTGATAAAATGACGGTAACCGAAAATAAACGTTATACGGAAGAATATTTAGATTCGGAGAAGCGTTCTATTGCAAATGCGGTACAGGTTCATTTTACAGATGGCACTTCCACAGATATGGTGGATTGTGAATATCCTTTAGGTCACCGGTTCCGTCGAGAGGAAGCATTTCCGCAAATAATCAAAAAATACGAAGCGAATGTAGCAACTCAATTTACAGAAAAACAAACCGCGCACATCAAGAAACAAAGTGTTAATTATGATACGATAAAACAGATGCCGATTACAGATTTTATCGAATTATTTTTAGATTAGAAGGGTGAGGAAAAAATGGCTTGGATCGTAGATAGCCCAATACCACAGCATGAATTAGCTGAGAAATTTCGAAAGATGGCAGAAGAGAAGGGGATATTGCAAATACCTGGAGCACATGATGCGATGGCTGGCTTAGTAGCCAAACAGGCTGGATTTCAGTCACTGTATTTATCAGGAGCTGCCTATACAGCAAGCAAGGGATTGCCGGATTTAGGAATCGTTACTTCTACAGAAGTAGCTGAGAGAGCAAAGGAAATCGTAAGCGCAACAAATTTACCGCTGCTGGTAGATATTGATACCGGTTTTGGCGGCGTCTTGAATGTTGTCCGGACAGCAAGAGAAATGGTGGAGGCAAATGTGGCTGCCGTTCAGCTGGAGGATCAGCAGCTTCCCAAAAAATGCGGACATCTAAATGGGAAGAATGTGGTTGCCAAGGAAGAAATGATGCAAAAGATAGCTGCCATTAAAAAGGTAGCACCAGCGCTTTTCGTGGTAGCAAGAACGGATGCCAGAGCGGTAGAAGGGTTAGAAAGCGCTATTGACCGTGCCAAAGGTTATGTTGATGCCGGAGCAGATGCTATTTTTCCAGAAGCATTGCAGAATAATGAAGAATTTCAGGCTGTTGCTAAAGCGATAGATGTACCATTATTAGCAAATATGACAGAGTTTGGGAAAACACCTTATTTAACTGCAAAGGAGTTCGAGGACTTAGGGTATGGCATGGTCATTTATCCGGTAACCTCTTTACGTGTTGCTGCCAAAGCGTATGAGCGTATTTTCGGACTTATCCGGGATGAAGGTACGCAAAAAAATGGCTTAGAGGATATGCAAACGAGAAAAGAGCTGTATGAAACAATTCAATACGATGAATTTGAAGAACTGGACCAAGGCATTGCAAAAACGGTGATTGAGGATTATTTCAAATAGTAAAAGAGGCATTTGCACAATCAGATAACTGATGTGCAAATGCCTCTTTTTTATTGTTTACCGCATTTTATCGCAGTGTCACTGGCTGGGACTGGGACTGCGATTACTCGTCCCGCCGAAGCACTTTTGTAAGACTCCCACTTCAAGAAATGAAGGAAAATGCTTATTTCTAAGTGAGAGATCCAACAGCCAGTAACGGTCCGATTCGTTCAACTAACAGCTCTTTACGATGAGGGGAGTAATCGCAACCCCAATCAGTGGGGGATGAAAAGAACCCCCCGCTGATTGAAGTTTCATTTTATCCCAAAGCAACATCCAGCACCATCATAAGTGCAAAGCCAATCATCAGGCTGATTGTCGCTAAATCTCGATTGCCATTTTCTTGAGAGCTGGGGATAACCTCTTCGGCAACAACGAAGATCATCGCACCGGCAGCAAAGCTGAGGGCGTATGGAAGTAACGGCTCAATATGAGCAACTGCCAACGCACCGATAACCGCTGCAATCGGCTCGACGAAACCGGAAAACTGCCCATACATAAAACTTTTCATCCGTGACATCCCCTGCCCGCGTAATGGCATGGCAACAGCAACACCTTCGGGAAAGTTTTGAATTCCTATTCCGATGGCTAATGTAATTGCTCCAGCCAAGGCAGCTTCTGTACTATGATTAGCCAATGCACCAAAGGCAATTCCAACCGCCAGTCCTTCTGGAATATTATGAATCGTGATAGCGAGCACAAGCAAGGTGCTGCGTTTTCTTTTATCAGCTGCAAGCCCCTCAGCCTGTTTTTTTTCTGCGTTAGGGTGAAGGTGGGGGAGGATTTTATCAATAATCCATAAAAATCCGCCTCCCAATAAGAAACCGACTAACGCAGGGAACCAGGGGCCAACAGCATTATCTGTCGATGCTTCAATAGATGGTCCGAGCAATGACCAGTAGCTGGCTGCTATCATAACTCCTCCGGCAAAGCCTAACATACTATCTAACAGTTTTTGATGTACTGTTTTCGTTGCAAAAACAATCGCCGCCCCGAGTGCAGTCATTCCCCATGTGAAAATGGTTGCTGTCAATGCCTGCATGACAGGGCTAAGATTTTGGAAAAACTCTAACATTATATATCCCTTCTTTTTTTCAATCAATTATAATTTAATATATGCCAACTTAATCACTTTATCATTAAAATAAGAAAAGATGAAATAATTTTCACTTTTTAAGAGGAAAATAATCAACTGAAAAAATGTGTCTCCCCTTTGTTATTGGTTTTACTTAATTATTCCACACCTTAAATGCATTTCATAAGTATAATAAGATTTAGAAAATGAAAGAAAGATAAGGTTGGTGAGATAAAGATGTATGTCATTAGTCTGTTAGGAATGAGCAAAGTAATCCAAGCACCCATATATAAAATTTGGGAATGGCTGGATGCTTTTAAAGGATATATACCAACAAAAACAATGGATCAAATAACGTATTTTGAAATTGAGGCAATAGATGTGTTGATATTTATAAAAGAGAAATTAGAAGAAGAATATGATTTAATGGAGATTAGAGAACTGCTAGGTAAAAAAAGCTTTGCATAATGTCGTTCAAAAAAGAAGGGAAAGCATTTGATTCCAAGAAAAAAATAGAGGAAAGAAAATCAGAGGCTTCCTCATCATTTTCTTTCCCCTATACCATTAAGCGTTATTGAAAATCCAATATCGTTTCGAAAAACATCACGGAAATCATCGCATAGATATCAACAATAGGCTCACCTGTTAAAAGGGGAGTATTGAACATATCGGCAGTGAAATCTGTATTTTCCCCAAAAATATCATCTTCCTCCCATAGATCATCATCTTCCCATCCATCGGCTTCGGATGCGGAGCTATCTTCCGTTGCATAGTATTCTGCTGCGTATTCAACGTCCAAAAGAGAAGTATAATTATTGATGCTGTCCTCATAGGCATTGAAAAGCTCTTCTAATTCTTCAATTGAGTTCAAATCATGCTCTGAAGCAAGAGCTTCTAGATGCTCGTCGGTAATTTCTTCTTCCTCGAAGGAGCTAAAAGAATCCTCTGATTCGCCCAAGTCTTCATTCAAAAGGAATTCTATTAAAATATCAGTGGTTTCCATAAATACAAATACAGCGCTATCTGTAATTTCCTCATCCTCTAAAAGTAATCCTTCTTCACGAAGCATCTCCTCTAATTCTTCGTAAGTCAAATCATACTTTTCGATAAGTTCATCCATTCCTTCTTCGGTAACGGGTGTACCAAGCTCAGAAACATCGTCAAAATCAGCTAACCCCAAATAAAAATCTGCCAGATAGTCTTCATAATCCTCCACTTCCCATCCAATGGATTCAATAAATTCTTCCACTTCAGGATCATCTGCCTCCAATGCAAAAGCGTGGGAAGGTAAAAGGCCAATCATAAGTATCAGTGCAAAACAAATAGATAATAATTTCTTTCTCATCTTCATACCTCCTATGTATATCGTATGACTTTTGAAACGTCATCTTTAAGTATAAAGTGTTTTCAGATGAAATTCCATGAATATAGGATTGTCTTCAGGAAAATAAATCAAAAGTCACGGGTCAAGGGAGAAATCGCTTGTTCAATAAATTGACACAAACTTATTGACAAATTATTGAACGAAAGGCATAATATAATTAAAGGAGATGAGATAGATGAAAATCAATAAAAAATTATTAAAAGGCTTGTCTCTAGTTTGTGGGACATTAATTACAATTGGTGCGATTATGTTTATATACGGTTATATTGTAAGCGCTACACCTATTGTGACAGCAATAGGCATAGGCTTGGCAGAAGGGGCGGCATTTATTTTTATTATGGGATTGTTCCTTGTTGCTGTAGAAGAGAATTTTCATGGGAAGAAGCATAAACAACAACAATCATAGGTAATGAAAAGAGAAAAAAGCTCAAGCAGTTCATAAACTGCTTGAGCTTTTTAGATGCTTTAAATCATATATCCCCATATCATTGCAAGCAATGAACCAAGGATGGTTAAGATAGCAACTGCTACACCATAAATTGTGTGAAGATAAATACCGCCTTTATCTTCACTTTCTCCGGCGTGCATAAATACAACGAGCTGTACTCCTGCTTGAATAAATGCTGTAACAATCAGAATGGTTAATCCCATTGCAAAAGACATGTCAAAGAAATAGACACTTAATGCAACAACAGTCAGGAGTAGTGAAAAGATATATCCGTTAACCTGTTTTAGTGGAAAAAGTTCTTTCATGTTACATCATTCCCTTCAAGTAAATAAAGCTGAAAATAAAGATCCACATAACGTCTAGGAAGTGCCAGTAAAGAGAGAAAATAAATGATTTATTCGCTGTCCGCGCATTTAAACCGCCGCGCAGAACTTGAACAATAATCATAATTCCCCAGAACAGCCCGAAGGTTACGTGAGCTCCATGTGTTCCGAGCGTTGTTAATAGGGTAGCAGTAAAACCGCTTGTCTGCAATGTTGCTCCAATATGGTAAAAATGAATAAATTCATATATTTCTACGCTAAGGAATCCTGCACCTAACAGGAGCGTAACTACCATAAAGCCAATCATTGCCTTCACACGACCAATACGCATCGCATGAACTGCTAATCCAATTGTAAAACTACTTGTCAGTAAAAGGAATGTCTCAATCAAAACCGGCGGTAATTCAAAAATCTCTGCGCCAGCCGGACCGCTGCCAACGCCACGGTCTACATAAACAAAATATGATGTAAACAGCGTGGCAAACAGCATAATTTCCGCACTTAGGAAAATCCAGAATCCCAAAATATTCATTTTATTGGTTTCGGTGCTATATTCAAGAGGCAGATTTTGAGAATCAAGTTTCATTATTTAGCACCTCCGAATTTGTTTTCTGTTTCTTCAATTTCTTCTTTATGAATATGATGTCCGTCGTCTTTTTCAAATGAACGGTAAATCAGACAGCCGATAATTCCAAGGAAGGCGATAATGACTCCAACCCATACATGGAAGACAAAGAAAAAGCCAAATACAAAGAAGAAACCTGCAAGAATAATCGACCAGCCGCTGTTATTCGGCATATGAATGTCTTTAATTTCCCCTTTAAATAAGTCATGTCCATTCTTTTTATAATCCCAGAACGCTTCTTCAGAATCCACATTTGGTGTGATAGCGAAGTTGTATTCTGGAACCGGATTATGCGTAGCCCATTCAAGAGAACGTGCATTCCAAGGATCGTCACCGACATTTCTTGGTGCATAACGGAAGCTGTAATAAACGTTATAAACAATTATTACAAACCCGACTGCTAACAGCAGCGCTCCAAAGAAGGATACCATGCTTAAAGGTCCGAAGCCGGATGCTTCTGAATAAGTGTACATTCTGCGTGCCTGTCCGTTTAACCCGGTAATATACATCGGGAAGAAGGATAAACAGAAGCCAATAACAATATTCCAGAATGCCCATTTGCCAATACGCTCATTCAGCATGAAACCGAACATTTTTGGCCAGTAATAAATGAGGCCTGCAATCATCGCAAATACCACACCAGGGATGATTACGTTATGGAAGTGAGCTACTAAGAACATCGTGTTGTGATATTGATAGTCTGCACTTGCCATTGCAAGCATGACACCAGTTACTCCGCCAATTGTAAACAGCGGAATAAATGCCACGGAATACATCATTGGGGTCGTAAATCGTATTTTACCTCGCCACATCGTCAGAAGCCAGTTGAATATCTTAATTCCCGTCGGTACGGCGATTGCCATGGTTGTAATCGAGAAGATACTGTTGGCAACAGCTCCTTGTCCCATCGTAAAGAAGTGATGGACCCATACCATAAAGGATAGCAAGGAAATAATAACCATGGACGCAACCATTGATTTATAGCCATATAAATTACGCTGTGAGAACGTAGCGATAATTTGAGAGTAAATCCCGAATGCAGGAAGTACCAGAATATATACCTCAGGATGTCCCCAGACCCAGAACAGGTTCGCCCACATCATATCCATACCGCCGTCTCCAGTTGTAAAGAAGTTGGTAAAGAATTGACGGTCTAACGTTCCCATTAATAAAGCAATGGTCAGTACAGGGAATGCAAACACAATAATAAGGTTTGTGATTAATGCAGACCAGGTAAACATCGGCATTTTCATCAATTTCATGCCAGGCGCACGCATTTTCATGATCGTAGCAATAAAGTTAATCCCTGTCATCAATGTTCCGATACCGGAAATTTGCAGTGCCCAGTTATAGTAGTTTACCCCAACATGTTCACTGAATTCTGTTCCTGCCAGCGGATAATAGTTTGTCCATCCGGCATCCGGTGAACCTCCGACAACAAAGGAAACGTTAAACAGCATTGCTCCGGCAAAATATAACCAGAAGCTGAGCGCGTTCAAGCGCGGAAAGGCAACGTCTCTTGCCCCAATTTGCAGTGGGACAACGAAGTTCATCATACCGATAATAAATGCCATTGCCATGAAGAAAATCATAACAACACCGTGTGTCGTGAAAACCTCGTTATAGTGCTGTGCGTCTAAGAAGCTGTTATCTGGAACAGCTGTCTGCAGACGCATCATCACAGCATCTGCTCCACCTCTGAAAAGCATAAGTAATGCTGAAATGATATACATAATACCAATTCGTTTGTGATCAACCGTTGTTAACCAATTATTCCAAAGATATCCCCATTTTTTGAAATAGGTAACACCAAAAACAATCGCAATACTTACAAGTCCAATCGCAACGATGGATGCATAAAGCATTGGATCATCATGGGGCGGAATAGAAAATCTATCTAAAAAATCCATTATGTCGAAACTCCTTTCTAGAGCTCAGAAATTTTCAGGCGCCTCAAATTTGAGTGCTGTTGTAAAGCTGATTAATGATGATGGTGTCCGCCATCTTCATCTGAATCAGATGGTCCATGATTATGCGGACTGTTCTCTCCCTCAGGTGCAGGTTTAAATTCCTGATGTGTACCAGTGAAAGTCATTTGTCCTAAATGTCCAGGCTCTAATAATTCTTCAAATTCTTCTTCGGTCAGCGGATCCGCAGTATTATGAATATCTTCTACCCAGGAATCGAATTCACTTGGAGGCATTGCTGTAACAGCAAATTCATTTTCTGCAAAACCTTCTCCGTTAAAGTTAGAGTTTCTTCCCATATATTCCCCAGGCTCATCTGCAACAACGTTCAGATAGTTTGTCATATCTGCCATCGCATATTTCTGTCCTGCCAATTGAGGAATCCAGAAACTTGAAATCGTTCCATGAGAATATAAACGGAATTCAACGTTTTGATTTGTTGGGATGAAAACATAATTCACTGTTTCAATGTCCTGTTCCGGATAACTGAAATGCCATTTCCAGTTAGAAGAGGATGCATAGATAACGAGCGGCTCGTCTTCAGCATAGCCTTCTGGAGGGCTCTCCACTTGATGTGTCGAAATGGTAGAAACCACGGATAAAAAGGCAACAATTAAAATTGGAACAGCGACAATAATTCCTTCTACATATTTATTACCCTCAATATGAGGCGGCTCGTAGTCAGGATCTTGTTTTGACGCTCTATATTTAAATAAAATAACTGCCAGCATTACTAAGACAACAATTACAATGAATGACATTGTAAAAATCGATATCCAAATCACAGTTGCAGTTGTATCTGCTTGAGGACCTTTTGGATCAAGTACAAGTAATGGTTCACAGCCTGCCAGAAAAGCAGCAATGCCTGTTAATAAGGCTAAGTAGGTCCACTTTAACTTCATGTTGATACCCCTTCCTTTGATGTTTAATAAGATGGATTACTATGATTAAAAGGTTGTTCACAAAATGAACACACAATTAACTTAGTATTGGTTTATAGCAGAGATAATATTAATACTGATGTAAGGAAATTACAAGAGATTGAAAAACACTTCACAAAATGTTCATGAAAACTTCTACATCTTTTTGAATTTTGTCGGTAAATGTCGAAAAAGGCTTGACAATATTAATAAATGGTAGTAATAGGGCTTTTAACATTAAATTGAAACTTCCTTTAGTGAGGGGTTTTCGACGCACAAAGGTTCCTCGATGGGGGAGTAACCGCAACCCCAGTTCCGGAGTTATACTGCGATAAACTGATTTATGCCGGTATATATCTGAAAATAAATTTAAGAAGGGCTTCTGAATAAGATTATGAGTTATTTTTTGATATTATAAGAGGAAAATGTAAATCAAATAAGTGTAAAGTGGAATATGCTATAATGAAACGAAGGGGGAGTCAGCATGGATCCATTAGATATATTGATAGATTTAGAACAATTACTTCCTTATTATAAACCGATTGTCCGGGCAGATAAGCAGCTGGTAAGCGGTTATGAAGTAATTGCTTACTACTTAGATGAAAATAATAAAGAGCAGCGTTTAGATTGGCTCTTCGATGATACCTCCATTCCAGATGAATTCCGGCTGGAGGTAAACCAGTATATCCATCAAAAAGCAATTGAGAAAAAATTACAAGAACATTTTACAGGGCACCTTACTTTATACTATGATGCAGAATTATTGGTACGTGATAATGGAGAAGTATTTATTGATTTATTGCATGAGTATCAAGAAAAAGGATTAAATCTGAATGAAATCATTCTCGAAATCAAGGATACCTGTCTGCCAATTAATACAGATCAGCTAGGTCATATCATTAAATACTTAAAGACACTGGGAGTAAAAATCAGCATTGAATTAGCCGACCCAAATGGCAGTCTGAATCAACTAGCCGTCTTGCATCCTTCCTTTATTAAAGTAGATACATCGTTTTTAAAGGATGATCTGCTCCCGCATCTGTATAAGGATGTTTATTTTGGCGTGTCGATGTTATCGAGAAAAATAGGTGCTTCTTTGTTATTTAAAGGCATCCGTTCTTATAAACAATTGAATTTTGCATGGCAAAGCGGCGGTGAATATTATCAGGGCAGCTATCTGACTTATCCGCAGCAGGATTTTATTGAGGAAGATGCATGTAAAAATAAATTAACGGAGTATTTTAGAGAATTTGTAACCTATGAACAAAAGAAAGCGAAGGCACAATTTGAATTATTAGATTCCGTTTATGCAATAATTGACCGTCTTCTTTCCCAGACAAAACAAACAAACGACGACAGCTGGCTGCTGAAGCTTGCTGAGGGCTGTGAAGATTTTGTATTTCGTATCTATGTTTGCAACAGCGTCGGCCTGCAAATCTCGGCGAACGTGGAAAAAGATATGCAGGGGAGCTGGACCTTGATTGAGGAAGGGATGCATAAAAACTGGAGCTGGCGTCCATACTTTTTCGAGAATATAATGCGGATGAATATTGAGAAAAAAGGAATTTTATCGGATTTATACACAGATATCGAGCGTTCCGAGCTGATACGAACGTACGCTTATCCGCTGTCTCAGGAACGATATATATTTTTTGATATTCCATACAGTTATTTGCTAGAAAAAGAAGGCTTACTATAAGAGAATAGTAATGAAAGGGGAATGAGTACCTTTCAAAGCTTGATTTGTCCGTTTTTTCGTCTTTGATGAATTTCCGGATAGAAGGAGGTTTTTAAATGAAATTGATTCATACAGCAGATTGGCATCTGGGTAAGCTGGTTCAAGGCGTTTATATGACTGAAGACCAGGCCTGCATCCTGGATCAGTTTGTTGAAGCGGTGGAAAAAGAAAGTCCGCACGCTGTTATTATTGCAGGAGATTTATATGATCGTGCGGTACCTCCTGTAGAAGCAGTTGATTTATTAGATAAAACATTAGACCGGATTGTTAATCAATTAGGAATTCCCGTCATAGCGATTGCCGGTAACCATGACAGTCCGGGCAGACTTCATTTTGGCAGCCGCTTAATGAAGGAAAAAGGTTATCATATCATTGGCCAGCTTTCGGAAAGCATACAGCCTGTTGTTCTTTCAGATGAATTTGGGGAGGTGCATTTTCATCTTATTCCGTATGCAGATCCAAGTGTGGTCAAAGCCTTATTTCAAGAAAAAGATATTCGTAATCATCAGGATGCCAATGCTTTTCTTGTTAAGCAGATAAAGGAAAACATGGACGAGGCAGCACGCCATGTTTATGTTGGACATGCTTTTGTAACTCCTTTTGGCGAGACGGAAGAAAATACGAGTGATTCAGAACGCCCGCTGTCTATTGGCGGAGCAGAGCATGTCGATGCACATTTATTTACAGATTTTCATTACACAGCGTTAGGGCACCTCCATCAGGCACATCATGTGCTGGATGAAAAAATTCGCTACTCCGGCTCCATCCTAAAGTATTCCTTATCGGAAGAACATCATCAAAAAGGGTATTTAGTAGTTGAACTGGGTGAAGAAGGAAACGTCCAGGTTGAGAAAAAAAGGCTTATCCCCAAACGTGAAATACGTTCTATCAAAATGAAAATGGAGGATATTTATAGGGAGCCTCGAAGCGAAGATTATGTATTTGTCCAGCTGCTTGACGAGCTTCCTGTTTTATCGCCGATGGAAAAGGTACGTTCTATTTTTCCGAATGCCATGCATGTGGAGAGAGTAAGAACTACGTCAGGAGTCACGCAACAAAAAGAAAATCAGGCCCCCAAGACGAGCTTAAGTGAAATGGAATTATTTGATGCCTTTTATCAGGAAGTAACGGAAAAGGAAGCTTCCGAAGAAATGAACGAGATAATGAAGGAGTTATTTCAAGAAATTCAGGATGCAGATAACGAACGGAAAGCATCTAAATAAGAAGCAGGTGAAAAGAGAATGCAGCCTTTACAATTAACATTACATGCTTTTGGGCCCTATAAGGAAAAAGAAGTAATCGATTTTTCTAAACTGCAAGGGAACACATTATTTGTCATTTCCGGAAAAACCGGGGCAGGAAAGACGACGTTATTTGATGGGATAGCCTTTGCATTATATGGAAAAGCAAGCGGATCTGACCGGGAAGACCAGCGTATGCTTCGCAGTGATTTTGCAGATGAAAACGTACATACTTCTGCGGAGCTTATTTTTCAAATACAAGATAAAACGTATCGTATTTTCCGGCAGCTGGGTCATGTGAAAAAAGGAAATAAGAGTAAAACAGGAGATAAATGCGAATTTTACGAAGTGCGGCCAGATGGAGAATCGCCGTGCGTAGACAGACAAATGGTAAGCGAAATTGACCAAAAAATAGAAGATATTATTGGTTTGACTCCAGATCAATTTAAGCAGATTGTAATGCTTCCACAAGGGGAGTTTCGAAAACTGTTAACTTCTGATACAGAAAATAAAGAAGAAATCCTGAGACGTTTGTTCCGAACCGCGCATTATAAATATATGAATGAACTGCTCCGGGAGAAGAAAGCAAAATTAGAAAAAGAAAATCAGCGTATTCTCAACCGTATGGAGCAGCTGCGGACGCAAATATTTTCCTTAGACCTTCCAGATGACGCCGAAATCCGTGAGTTGGCAGATAGAGAGCATGTCAATACGAATCAAATTATAGAAGCTTTAGAAACAGAGCTTAAGAAAAATGAAGCAGTGTATACAGAAGAAGATGCTCATTATAAAGAAGCAACAAAGCAGCAGGAGCTCACGCAAAACCATTTGTTCCAAGTCAAACAGATCAATGAGCGTTTTTTGGAATTAGAAACCTATCAAAAGAATCTTGCCATATGGAAAGAACAAGCACAGGAAATGGAAGCTTTAAAGAAAGGTTTGTCTGCTGCTGAACAGGCGAAGCTGATTATTCCTTATGAGCAGCAAAAGGATGAAGCTTGGAAAGAACTCGAAGAAGGAAACAAACACTTGCAGCAGCTGGAAGCGCAGAAGGACACCATGGAAAAGCAAAAGCAGCAGGCAGAAGCTGATTTTAAAAAAGAACAGGAAAATGCAGGAAAGCGCGAGAAGCTTTCGATTGAAGTAAACCGCTTAGAACAATTTCTTCCTGTTGTTAAAGAATTAGAAGGGAAAAAGCAGGAGATTCAAAAGCTTGCGGCACAATTAAAGCAAGGGAATGAACAGCTGGAAAAATTAAAAGCGCTACGTGAAACAAAAAGTAAACAAATAGATCGTTTAGAGCAGGAAGAACAGGTACTAGATAAAGAGGCAGACAAGCTGGACACCGTAAAAGAAGCGTTAAGAATACTGCGTGAACAAGCAATGCTGATGAAAAAATATAAAGAAAAAACGGCACAGGTGCAAAAAAGTGAGACAGAGGTTAAACGTACAGAGGATGTTTATCTGCAGGAAAAAGAGGCTTACAATCGGCTTGAGCAGGCTTGGTTTGCTAATCAGGCGCATGTATTGGCTGTTCACCTGCATGATGGAGAAGCCTGTCCCGTCTGCGGAAGCTTAGAACATCCGTCACCAGCAGCAACGAAGGAAGCGGAAGTCAGTAAGGAAGAGCTGGAACAAGCGAAAAAGCTGATGGAGAAGAAGGAAACAGACTGGCGGGAGCAAACAGCCAACCTGAAAGCGTATCAATCAGAAAGAAAAGGATTGGAAGAGGAACTCGCACAGCATGAATTCGTATTTACTGACCCTGAACAGAGCTATCAGGACATCGTTGAAAGAGGAAAAAAGAAAAAAGCGGAAGAGGATCGCCTCAAGCAATCTAAAATCCGTTTATCAGATTGTAAAAAAGAATTAGCACGGGAGCGTCAGGAACAAAAGCAAAGAGAAGTGGAATGGAATGAAAAGACCAATCAGGCCAGCCGGCTGCAATCGGATTATCACAGTAAAGAGGCTGTCTATCAGCAGCAATTGATTCAAATACCGGAAAACCTGCGCGTTCTTTCCCAATTAGAAGCTGAAATAACCCATTTAAAAACAAAAAAACAGCAGCTTGAACAACGCTGGGTAGAGGTGCAGGAGAATTATCAGAAAGTCCATGAAGCATTCACAAAGTGGACGGCTGATGTGCACCACCTTAGAGAAAACCAGGCGAAAATGAAGCAGAAAGCAGATAATCTGAAGAAGACCTTTCAAGAGAAATTGGAGCAGGCAGATTTTACTGAAAAAGGGTATCAAGAAGCAAAATGGGAGGAAGCAACGTATCAATCCGTTAAACAGAGGCTCTCTGAATATGAAAAAAAGGGCTATCAATTAGAAAAGCAAATTTCCGAGCTTCAGCAGAAGCTGGAAGGTCAGTCGAAGCAGGATGTATACGAAATTGAAGCTGTGTTAGAAAAATGGAAGCAGAAAACAACAGCCAGTCTTGAAAAATTACAGCGGCTGCAGCAGGAGAAAAAGGATATGACATTCTACGTGGATCAGCTGCAGGAGTTCCATCACCAATCGGCGGATATAGAACAGAAAAGAATGCTCGTTACAGATTTATATGATACGCTGCGTGGACAAAATCCTAAAAAGGTATCTTTTGAACGGTATCTGCAGATGGAATATTTAGATCAAATTATCGAGGCTGCTAATTTACGCTTAAATGACCTATCGAATGGTCAATTTTATCTGACAAGAAGTGATCGCCAGGAAGCACGTGGAAAACAGAGCGGCTTAGGATTAGACGTCTATGATCAGTACACAGGGCAGACCAGGGATGTAAAAACATTATCTGGAGGAGAGAAATTCCATGCCTCTTTATGCCTTGCTCTGGGAATGAGCGATGTTATCCAAAGCTTTCAGGGGAATATTGTGATCCAAACGATGTTTATCGATGAAGGATTTGGGTCGCTGGATGAAGAGTCTCTGCGGAAGGCAATTGACGCACTGATTCAGCTGCAGCAATCCGGAAGAATGATTGGCATCATTTCGCATGTTCAGGAGCTGAAGGATGTCTTTCCGGCAGCAATTGAGGTTCATAAAACAAAAGAGGGCTGCAGTAAAACGGAAATCGTCGTGAAATAAGAAGCTGTCAAGGTATCTATCTGTGTGACTTCTATAATGGATTAGCTAAAAATAACTATATTATTTGCTATTTAAACAACCCCTGTATTATCATTTAATTATTATATTTTTCGACAATAATTTTTATAGTACCTCTAAAAATATTTTAGTATAGGGCTTTTAAAGAGCCTGAATGAACAGCAGGGAGAAAGGTAGGAATCATCGTGAAGATTGGAATTGATAAGCTGGGGTTTTATGCACCACATCTGTATGTAGATATGAATGATTTAGCAGAAGCGCGGGGAATCGACCCGGGGAAATTTACAATTGGTCTGGGACAAGACGAAATGGCTGTCCCGCCAATCACACAGGACCCTGTTTCTTTGGCTGCTAATGCAGCAGAACAAATCTTGGACAGGGAAGATAAAGATGCAATTGATTTAGTCATTTTTGGAACAGAATCTGGCGTGGACCATTCCAAGTCAGCAGCTGTGTATGTACATCAATTATTAGGTCTGAATCCCAAAGCTCGTTCTGTAGAAATGAAGCAGGCCTGCTATGGCGCAACAGCAGGAATACAAATGGCAAAGGGGCATATTGCACTGCATCCGGATAAGAAAGTACTTATTTTGGCATCTGATATTGCCCGCTACGGTTTGAATACACCTGGCGAATCAACACAAGGCGCCGGTGCAGTTGCTATTTTGGTAAGTGCTGAGCCAAGATTGCTGGAGCTGGAAAGTGAAAGCACGTATTACACAGAGGATATTATGGACTTCTGGAGACCGGTATATTCTTCTACGGCTTTTGTAGATGGAAAATACTCCAACGAACAGTATATAGCTTTCTTCCAAAAAGTATGGAAAGATTATCAAGAACAAACAGGAAGAAGCCTGGAGGATTTTGCAGCTATCGCTTTTCATTTACCATATACCAAAATGGGCTGGAAAGCACTGCGTACAGTGATTGAAGACGCGCCTGAAGCAGTACAGGAACGGTTGAAAAACAATTATCAAATCGGTACAAAATACAATCGTAATGTAGGAAATATCTATACAGGCTCTCTTTATCTCAGTCTGATTTCATTATTAGAAAATCAGGATGACTTAAAAGAAGGAGATACCATCGGCTTGTACAGCTATGGATCCGGAGCGGTTGGCGAATTCTTGTCCGGCAAGCTTCAGAACGGCTTTAAAAAGCACTTGCAGACAGCGTCGCATCAAGCAATGTTTGACAACAGAGAATGCATTTCTGTGGCAGCATATGAAAAAGTATTTGAAGAAGCACTTCCAACAGACGGAAGTGAAAAAAAGTTAAATGTGAATGAAGATCCGGCAAAAATCTGTTTAGCCGGTGTGAAAGATCATATCCGCAGCTATGCAGTTAAATAATAAGAAAAAACTCCTGGACAAAATAAAACCTGTTCAGGAGTTTTTTTCGTGACAACTTTAAGACATTTTCAGCATGAATTATGTGAAATGAATGACTTTAAAATGTATAATCGGGGTAGAGTTAAACATATCATGAAAGTTGGAGGGTGTTTTAATGACGAAAAATAATGAAGTTATTGAAGTAACAAATCCAGCAACAGGCGAAGTAGTCGATACAGTCTTAAAAGGAGGCAAGAAAGAAGCAGTGGAAGCCGTTGATAAGGCATATCAAGCTTTTCAGGACTGGTCGAAGCAATCTGTCTATGAAAGAAGTGCTTTGTTGAATAAATGGTATGCACTTGTGGAAGAGCATGAAGCAGAGCTGGCCAGAATCATGACAATAGAGCAGGGAAAACCGTTGAAGGAAGCAACAGGTGAAATCCGGTATGCGAATAGCTTTATTTCCTGGTATGCAGAAGAAGGAAAAAGACTTTACGGTGAAACAATCCCGGCAACGGCAAGTGATAAACGCATCGTAGTTAGCCGGCAGCCGGTAGGGGTTATCGCAGCGATTACACCATGGAACTTCCCGGCAGCAATGATTACACGGAAAGTTGCTCCGGCATTAGCGTCCGGCTGTACAGCGGTAGTAAAACCAGCCAGTGCCACCCCTCTAACCGCTATCCGCCTGAGAGAGCTTGCGGTAGAAGCAGGTATTCCAGAAGGTGTACTGCAAATCGTTACTGGAAGCTCAGGTGAAATCAGTGATGCGTGGATGGCGGATGAGCGTGTTCGAAAAATATCGTTTACGGGTTCTACAGAGGTAGGAAAATCACTCATGCAAAAATCAGCGGAAACAGTGAAGAAACTCTCTCTGGAGCTTGGCGGTCATGCACCATTGATTGTTATGGGCGATGCGGATATTGAAAAAGCGGTAAACGGGGCGGTTGCTTCTAAATATCGCAATGCCGGGCAAACCTGTGTATGTGCCAACCGGATTTATGTTCACGAATCGATTGAACAAGAATTTGCCAAGGCATTTAAAGAAAAGGTTGCACAGCTTAAGGTTGGAGACGGCTTAGAAGAAGGTGTGGATATTGGTCCTTTGATTGACAAATCTGCAGTTGAAAAAGTAAAACATCATATAGAGGATGCACTAGATAAAGGGGCAGAAAAGCTGTTAGGTAACAAAACAGAAAAGGAAGATTTATTTTTCGGTCCGACCATTTTAACCAATGTAAACGATGAAATGGTATGTATGCAGGAAGAAACATTTGGACCGTTAGCGCCGATTACGACATTTCAGACGAAGGAAGAAGTCGTTAAACGTGCGAATAATTCACCTTATGGATTGGCAGCCTATTTATTTACAGAAAACCTTACGACTGCAATTGAGGTCAGTGAACAGTTAGAGTATGGAATCGTCGGTATTAATGATGGTGCTCCATCAACGGCACAGGCCCCATTCGGAGGGTTTAAAGAAAGCGGCCTTGGACGGGAAGGCGGTCATCACGGAATTGATGAGTATGTTGAAGTAAAATATTTATCGATTCAGCTGTAAGGCACGCAGACAGCTGCTTATCTAAGGTTTTATAAAGAAAAGAAGTAGTTGTCACATGTTTTTACCAGAATATCCTGGGGCTGGGATAGCGGTTATTCGCCCCGCCGGAAATATTTATGCAGAGAAAGGCGGAGCAGATAATCTGCTTGCTTTTTTCTGATGACATGTTTGAAGGAAACCTGTATACTACTTCTAGAGAGGTGCAGATGAATGGAATTTAATATTGGTCCCAGGATGTTAAAAACAGGGTTGGCAGTAACCTTAACGTTATTGATTACACGTATATTCGATATGGAATATGCCGTTATTGCAGCAATTGCATCTGTAATAGCAATGCAGCCGTCTATCATGCGATCATTTAATTATATTAAAGAAGTAGTTATTGCAAACTCTGTCGGTGCAACACTCGCCATATTGGGAGTATTTTTGCTTGGCAGCCATCCGATTTCGGTTGGAGCAGTAGTTATTTTATCGATTGCAATTAATATAAAACTGGGATTGACCAAAACAGTAAATTTAACCGTATTAACCATCGTCAGTATGATGGTGGC
This sequence comes from Oceanobacillus aidingensis, assembly GCF_042654105.1. NCBI lineage: Bacteria > Bacillati > Bacillota > Bacilli > Caryophanales > Bacillaceae > Oceanobacillus > Oceanobacillus aidingensis. The sequence continues at coordinate 48,069 of NZ_JBHSFT010000042.1, forward strand.
CAGCCAGGGCGATCATATTAATTTTGTATATATTTTATCTCGAGTATCACTTGTTGCAATCGGGGTGGTTTCCGCATTTATCGTGAATGTATTTGTTAATCCTCCGAATCATCAAAAGATTTTGTTTCAGATGATTAAGGAAGCCAGTGAAAGTTCTCATTTTCTTCTGCGAGTTATCCCGAGTAATACGATGAGTGTCCCGCAAATCCGGGACGAAGAAAGAAATGTGGAGAAACAAATTAATAAAATAAGAGATTATTTTGATATCATTACGGATGAGAAAAATAGACTGTTTATCCGGAAGCGCAGATCTTTTTTCCGCAGCATTGTCATTTATAAGCAAATGATACAGGTATTGCGAAAGAAGCATACGCTGATCGTAGAGCTGGAAAAAAATTTAAAAGAAATTGAACAAATGGCTGCCGGCAAGTCTTTCTTAATTAAAAAGCTGGTCAGTGAGATCAATAACTATAGTGAAAATGTCTTTCTTATGTATGAAGATCGCATCGTCCTGGACAGGGACCTGCAAAAAGAGACGAAAAATGCGATGAGCGTAACGATCAATAATTTAATTGATGCACTGCAAGGAACAGACTATGAAAAATGGCATTATGTTTTTCCTGTTGCGAATAGTATTGTCGAGCTTTTCTATGAGTTGGATAAGTTAGAAAAGTATGTGCGTAAAAAAGGATTACATGAAGAAGAGGAATAAGTAGAAGCAAAGGAGATTGTGGCAGCACAGTCTCCTTTGCTATTTTGTCAAGAGCCACATAAAACAGGTATAAAACCTCCCTTTTTTGCATATAGTAGTAATAGTATACAGAGAAAAGGGGAGGATGGAATTGGTCCGTTTTTTATCTCATCATGAATTAGAAAATTTATATTATATGTATGAAAAATATGAAAATGCGTATCAAACGCTCCTGGAAAGTAAACAAAAGTATATGCAGGAAGAAACACAAAAACAAATAGAAGAACAAATGGAGATTGTGAAGGAGCAGCAGCGTCAAATGCTTGCTTCATTAACATAAAACAGCGTGTAGGTTCGTGTCTACACGCTGTTTTATTATTTTTTACGATGAAGATTTTCCTTAATATAGCCAATAAATTCGTTTGCTTTTTCTTCAGGGGCTTTCGTGAATATACTGACACCGACAAATAGCAGGGAGGACAGGCTCAGTCCCCATAAACCAGAAGCCATTCCTAACGGCTTTGTCTGCAGCAGTTCTAATATCAGAACAAGTGCGCCGGGAATAATGGTGCTTGCCAATACAGCAGCGGCGGTGCCTCTTTTCCAAAAGAAAGCGCCGATAATTGTCGGGACAACAACAATTAAGCCGGCAGAAGAAGCAACGGACAGAACGGCGATTAAATCTAATTGTAATTCTGCAAATAGGTAAGCCAGCAGAGCAATAACAGGTATAATAAATTTCCCGATGCGAAGCTGGACCTGATCTGTTGTCCCTTTGCGAATATTTCCGTAAACATCCTTCGCGAACATTGAGGATAATGTAAGCAGAATCGAGTCTATCGTCGAAACAGCGGCAGCAATAATACCTACCATGACAATAACAGCTAAAACAGAAGGTACAGCTGATGAGGTCAGTACAACGGGTGTAGCTAAATCAGCGTTGTCTAGACCAGGCTCTAATAAGAAAGCGGAATACCCCCAAAATATAGATACCAGTGTATAGATACAGCCAAAAATCATAAAGCCTAATAACATACGCCGCATGCTTTTCAAAGAAGCTGGCATAAACAGACGCTGACTGACCTGCGGATTTGAAATACTAAAGAAAAACCAGGGAATGGTTAACCCGATAAATGTTAAGAAGCTGAAATATCCATTGCCAGGCACTGTCAGCATTTCTGGATGATGACCTTCCAGCTGCTCAAAGAAGCCCGAAAATCCGCCAAGTTCGCGGACTAAAAAGAGTACAACTAAGGTTGAACCGATAATCATAAATAAGGACTGCAGCGAGTCTGTCCAGGCCACAGAGCGGATTCCGGCTATGTATGCAAAAAAGAGTGCTAAAACAACAGCGATAATAACGCCGGTGCTGAAAGAGATTTGCTGGTTTGATACGCCCTGCAGCAGATATCCTACTCCAGCTAACTGTACAGCACTGTAGGGTATTAAAAAAAGACAGTTGCTGACGGCAATCGCAATGGCAGAAGCCCTGCTTTGATAACGGTCGCCAATCATTTGAGATGGTGTAATATAACCATATTTTTTTCCGACAATCCAAAAACGGGGACCAAAAAATGCAATTAACGACACACCCATTAAATAGATCAGTTCAAAACCAAGCGCGCCAACTCCGCCACGATAGGTAAGCCCTGCTAAGCCGACCAGCATAAATGCGCTGTATGTTGTAGCGCTGTAGCTTAATGCGGAAACAAAACCGCCCAGCTTACGATCGCCAAGAAAATAAGCGCCCATATTTGTCTGTTTGCCAGTTCGCGATAAAAAAGCGATAAAAAGAGAGATAACAATATAAATTCCTAATCCCCACCAAATCAGTGATACATTCATTCTTCATTGCTCCAATCTTTTGTTAGTATGGCATTAAGTCCGATGACGATGAAAGATAACATCAGCCAGAACAGAAAGCTCCCATACCATTTTTCAACATGACTTAAAAGTACAAAAGGGATGGTAAAAGCGGCAAGAACGATAATGCCGATAATAATTGCTGCGTTTTTTTCCTTCATAAGCCTGCCTCCATATATTTTAATGTGATATAATTCACAATAGAAAGAATGTGAATTCGCTAACAATCATAGCAGATTGTTCATAAATTTGCCACATTATTTAAGACGCAAATAATAACCTATTTTTGGAAACGGTTGCAACAAAGCTTTTTATCAGCTAAACTTAAGAAAAAGGAGGGAAAAGATGGAAACCTTACAGATCGGCAGTGCGAAACTTACCTGGCTAAATGGGGGCGTTACACATTTGGACGGAGGCTCAATGTTTGGTGTCGTTCCCAAGGCTTTATGGGCGAAAAAATATCCGCATAACGATAAAAATCAAATTGAACTTCGAACAGACCCGATTTTAATTGAATTAGACGGGTCTAATTTACTTATTGATACAGGAATTGGCTTAAATAAATTATCTGATAAACAAAAAAGAAATTTCGGAGTATTGGAAGAAACAAATATAGAAGCATCCTTATCTGAATTAGAGCTTACAGTGAACGATATTGATATCGTATTAATGACACATCTTCATTATGATCATGCGAACGGTTTAACAAAACTAGTTGGTGAGGAAAAATACGAATCTGTCTTTAAAAATGCAAAAATTTTTGTTTCTCAAATAGAATGGAATGAGATGCAGCAGCCGAATATCCGTTCAATAAATACATACTGGGAGAAGAATTGGAGGCCGGTAGTTGATCAGGTTTATCCGTTTCGTGAAAAAATTGAGGTATTGCCGGGTTTAAAAATGGTTCATACCGGGGGCCATAGTGAGGGGCATGCTATCATTCGTTTCCGGGAAGGAGAGCAAGGCTTCATACATATGGCAGATATTATGCCGACACATGCACATCAAAATAAATTATGGGCGCTTGCATATGATGATTATCCAGTTCAATCTGTATTACAAAAAGAATATTGGATGGAAGCGGGTTATAAGGAAAAGGTCTGGTTTACGTTTTATCATGATGCTTATTACCGGGCAGTCAGGTTTAATGAGGCTGGAGAGAAAATAGATCACGTGGAGAGGTTGCGATATTCTTATGATTAAGAAAAAGCAGCCTTCTCCAAAAAGGAAGGCTGCTTATTAACAAAGTATATTATACTGCTGCTTCTGTATCTATAACAGCACCAGTTTCTATGTCTACATAGAAATCATATTGTTTATTCGTACCATCGATATTTCTAGTTACACCACCGCGGTATACATCATAAAGCAGTCCGTTTCTTTCTAATTCTTCCGGTTTCATATAAATCCAGGAGCCACTGATAGGACCTTGGCGTTTAAACATTTCTTTGGCATGATTCAATGCTTTTTCAGGAGTAACTTTCATTTGATTGTTAACCTGTTGACGTGCGATATAACCGATTGCAATACCAAATGCAGCTGCAAGTAATACCTTTCTTTTGCTCAATTTATTCACCTCTGTTTAGTAAGATTCAATGTCTGCTTTGTTTGTAGTATATCGCATACGGTGAGAGAAATACAAATAATTGAACACCGGTACTGGAAAGGATTGGGCTTTTTCGGGTATACTTGCAATATTGAAGATCTATTTTTACGGATATACTAACTGTATATAGGAGGCTTTACATGAATAAAGAAACACTGGCATTATTTAAGAATTTAACGGAATTACAGGGAGCTTCAGGGAATGAGCATGCCGTTCGCCAATTTATGAAAAAGGAATTGGAGAAATATTCGGATGAAATCATTCAGGATAATCTGGGGGGCGTATTTGGAGTAAAGCACGGTAAAGGTCCTACTGTCTTGGTGGCTGGACATATGGATGAGGTCGGCTTTATGGTAACACAGATTACAGATAATGGCATGCTCCGTTTTCAGACTTTAGGCGGCTGGTGGAGCCAGGTTATGCTGGCTCAGCGTGTTCAGGTAATGACAAAAAATGGACCGGTTACGGGAGTGATTGCTTCTGTTCCGCCGCATTTATTAACTGAAGCACAGCGCAGCAAACCGATGGAAATAAAAAATATGCTGATTGATATTGGGGCGGATGATAAAGAGGATGTCGCAAATATCGGCGTTCGTCCGGGAGATACCATTGTTCCGGTTACACCGTTTGAACCGATGGCCAACGAGAAAAAGATCTTGGCAAAAGCTTGGGATAATCGCTACGGCTGCGGGCTGGCTATCGAGCTTTTAAAAGAACTGCAAGGGGAAACCCTGCCAAATCAGCTTTATTCTGGTGCAACAGTACAGGAAGAGGTTGGATTACGCGGAGCACAGGTAGCGGCCAATATGATCAAACCGGATATTTTTTACGCATTAGATGCTTCACCGGCTAATGATGCTTCAGGGGATAAAAAGGCATTTGGCCAGCTGGGAAAAGGAGCTTTATTGCGTATTTTTGACCGCACAATGATTACGCATAAAGGCATGCGCGAATTTGTTCTGGACACAGCGGAATCAAATGATATCCCGTATCAATACTTTGTTTCTCCAGGCGGTACAGATGCAGGGCGTGTTCATATAACAGGCGATGGCGTTCCTTCTGCGGTTGTAGGGATATGCTCCAGGTATGTTCATACATCAGCATCGATTATTCATGTAGATGATTATGCCGCAGCAAAAGAATTAATTACAAAACTTGTTAAAACAACAGACGAAACAGTTGTTTCCGCATTGCATCAGGGTTAATGAAATGCAGAAAACAGTTATTGTCGGCTCGAAAAACCCAACTAAAATCCAGGCTGTCCGAAATGTTTTTCCAGAACTGGAGCTAAGCTCGAGGGAAGTCCCGTCTAAAGTGTCTGCCCAGCCTTTTTCAGATGAGGAGACGCGGATTGGTGCGGTGAATCGTGCGAAGGCATGTGCTGCAGGAAGTGCTGATGCTATTGGAATTGGCTTAGAAGGAGGCGTCATGTATGTGGACGATACATTATTTCTCTGTAACTGGGGAGCGCTGGCTGCAGCGGATGGCACATTATATACTGCCAGTGGTGCAAGGATTGCCCTCCCAAAAGAAATTGAGGAAGCACTTAAAAAAGCCGGGGAATTAAGTACGGTGATGGATGCCTATACCAAGAAAGAAAATGTCCGCAGCCAGGAAGGAGCTATTGGTATCTTTACGAATAACCTGATATCAAGAGAAAGTATGTTTACACATGTTGTACAGCTTCTGAAAGGGCAGTATGATTTTGCGGGGCAAAAATAATCAAACAAAAAACAGGCGATAGAGCCTGTTTTTTGTTTGAGAAAATCATTATTCGTAGATATAACCAATAACATCTAATGCTTGTTCCACGGTTTCCACTGTAATATTTGCTTTGTTGGAAAGTTCTTTTAAAGGATGAATTAATTTTTCCGGACGAATAATAATCGTCGGCTTTCCTAAAGCTATGGCTGTACTTGCATCCATCGCTGTATTCCATTGTTTATATTCTTCGCCGAATAAAGCAATCACAATATCTGATTTCTGCATTAATACCTGTGTCCGAAAATTGTTAACACTGGAAGCAGCATCGTCACGATAAAAATTACCGGGCTGTTTTCCTAAGATTGCTTCTCCGATATCATCTGAACGGTCATGATTTGTCTGCGGAGATACAAATGTCAGCGGCAGCTTTTTTTCTTCCGCAAGCTTTTTAACATCTTCTCTCCAATTATCATGAATTTGTCCAGCAAGATAAACTGTTAAATTCATTCCAATCCCTCCCAATCAATGGTATCTTTAATAGTAAATGTTTTTCCTAAACTTGTTAAGTTATTTGATTATTGTATAGAAATGATTTATAGCTACCGCCCTAATGGATTTTATGGGGTGCGTTCGCAACCTCAGAAATACACTGCGCTTCCCACGACGGACAGGACGTTGTAGTGCCGGTTGTTGACCACAGACCACAGGACGTGACGTTCTTAGCTGACCAGTAGTCTCTGTGTGTTACCTATGGGAATGTGATTACCAATGTTTTCAGGTTAATGAGTTTATAAAAATTATATTTGATTCTAGTAGATAGTAATAAGACTAACTAGCGAAGGAAAAACACGGAGACTCCTGGAGCGACCGAGCATAGGTCGTGATATATAGCGGGTGGGATTCCCGCCGAGAAAGAACTAGCCATTCACTCGTAGCGAGTCTTGGA